>CAYTJW010000061.1:0-13865 GCA_964438135.1 uncultured Thermoanaerobaculia bacterium | reverse complement strand
GGCCTGGCGGACCGGGCCGAGCTCGAGTCGCCGTCACCGGCCCCCGCCGCGGGTGACGCCGTCGCCGCCCCGAGTCGTGCCGCGGGCGGCCTCGCCGCGCTCTGGCGCCCGGTCGTGGCCGGCCTCTACCTCTCGCTGGTGGCGTTCCTCCTCGGCCGCCGCCTGGCCCGCTACCGGCGCTTTGCCGCCGAGCTCCGGCAACTGCCCGAGGCCGACCCCGCGACCCTCGGCACGGTTCGCACCCTGAGCCGGCAGCTCGGCCTCCGCCGGCCGCCCGCCGTCCGCCTCGCCGACACCCTCCCGGCCCCGTTCATCTCCGGGCTGTTCCGCCCGGTGCTGGTCCTGCCCCGTCCCGAGCTGGTGCGGCCGCACGAGCTGGAGACGGTGGCGGTGCACGAGCTCACCCACCTGCGCAGGGGTGACCTGATCGTGCGCTGCCTGCAGTGGCTGGCCGGGGCGCTGTTCTTCTTCTGGCCGGTCGTGGCGTGGGTCAACCGCCACCTCGACACGGCGCGCGAGCAGGCCTGTGACCGGTGGGCCCTCCGGCACGGGCGGCTCACGGCCGCCGAGTACGCGCGGTGCCTGCTCCGCGCGGTGCGCCCGCCGGGCGCCCCGCGCCTGCTCCACGACCCCGCCTGCATGGCCGGCCGCATCTCGGACATCGAAAGGAGAATCGACATGATCCTCGGCACCACCGTCAACCCGGCGACGCGGCCGCGCGTGCAGCTGCTCGCCGCCGCCCTGGTCCTCGCCTGGGGCGCCTTCGTCCTCACCGGGGCGGTGGGCGCTCAGGGACCCACCGCCCGCGGCCAGCAGGAGCTGACCGACGACGCGATCTCCGCCCACGCCGCGGCCATCGTCGGCCGCATCGCCGCCAACCCGTCGGCCGACGTCGACGGCGACGGCGCCATCTCGTTCGAGGAGCGCAACGCCTTCCTCGTCGCCCTGCTGCTCGCCGATCCCGAGACGGGCCTGGAGTGCTTCCCCTACTCCGGGCCGTTCCGCGGTGCGCCCCTCGACGTCAAGAAGGCGTACGACGTCGTGCGGGGCCTCTCCTACCGCCAGTTCTTCGAGCAGGAGGCCAAGACCGCGCTCGCCGAGGCGCAGGCCGGTGACGCGCCCGAGGCCCGGCTGCAGGAGCTCAAGACCCGGCTCCACCAGGGCCACCTCCACTCGACCGAGGTCGTCCTCGACGCCCAGGACGCCCTGCTCGACCGCCTCAGGGTCGAGCCCGGGCGGGACCAGGTGGCCAAGATCCACCAGCTGCTCGGCTCGGCGACGGTCGTCACCAGCGTCGACGAGCTGCGGCAGAAGGCCGACCAGATCCGGCACAAGATCCAGGAGCTGGAGAGCGCCGGCGAGACCGAGGAGGTCCAGAAGCTGCGCCAGGTGCTGGCCAAGATCGAGGCCAAGCTCGCGGGGCAGTAGCCCCGGGGCGACCGCGGTGGGCGGCGGCCACCGCCGCCCGCTGCGGCGTTCCCCGCCCGGGCCGGCCTACCCCTGCCGGCGCAACCGCTCGGCCAGGTCCGGCGGCGGCTCCGGCACGGTCAGCTCGCCCGAGCGCCGACGCGACTCGACCACCGCCGCTGCCGCCTCCCGCCCCCCGCTCCCGGCCGGTTGGGACCGCTCCAGGTACAGCGTCTGCGACGGGAAGGCGAGGGAGGTCCCCGCCGCCTCGACGATCTCGAGAATCCGGAAGTTCAGCTCTTCCGCGAGAGCGCTGAACTGGTGCACGTCCGCCGCCAGCAGCCAGCACACCACCTCGACGTTGAGGGAGGAGCTGGCCAGCTCCTTGAAACGGACCCGCAGGGCCTCCTGGTGGACGCGCGGGTGGGCGAGCAGGTGGCGCTTGAGCTCGTCGACGACCAAGGTCAGCTGGGCGGCGGTGGTGGCGTAGACCAGGCCGAAGGTGGGGTTGTAGAGGAAGCGGTCGCGGTCCTGGAAGTTCTCGATCCGGGCGGCGGCGGCGAGGCCGTTGGGGATCGACACCAGGGTGCGCGCGAAGGTGCGCAGGCGCACCGAGCGCATGCCGATGTCCTCGACCGTGCCGGCGAGGCCGTCGATGGCCACGTAGTCGCCGACCGCGAACGGCCGGTCCGCAGCCAGCGACGCGGCGCCGAACAGGTTCTCGATCGTCTTCTGGGCCGCAAAGGCGATGGCGATGCCGCCGATGCCGAGGCCGGTGAGGAGCGCGGCGACGTTGACCCCGAGCACGTCGAGCACGCCGAAGGCGACGACCATGACGATCGCGGCCTTGAGGAAGCGCGACAGGATCGGCACCACGCCGAACGGCATCCGCTCGATCGCCACCCCCTTCGCCTCGCCGAGGCGGCCGGCGAAGGAATCGGCGGCGCGCAGGCCGAACCAGCCGAAACCGAGCACCACCAGGAGCCGGGCGACGACTCCCACCGGCCCCTGGATGTCCGCGGCCGGGCCCAGCGTCGGCAGGGCCACCGCCAGCAGCATGCCCCACAGCACGAGGGTCAGGGGACCGAGCGCCCGGGCAGCGAGGAGGTCGTCCCAGGTCTCCCCGGTGCGGGCCGCGATCCGCCGCAGGATCACGCTGACCAGCGAGGCCGCGAGCCGACTGGCGAGCCACCCCAGGGCAACCAGGAAGAGCAGGTGCGACCACTGCCACAGGCTCATGCCGCCGAGACGGACGGAGAACATGAACGGCGGCAGCCGGTCGCCCAGCCAGCCCAGGCCGTGCTCGGAGTAGAGCAGGTCGACGGACTGCACCGTCCGCCGCGACCAGGTCCACACGACCTCACCGTCCTGCTCGAGGTGGAGGCTCAGGTCGAGGTTGACCGACTGGGAGCGGAGGTCGACCGTCGCCAGGCGCTCGACTCCTTCCGGCACGCCGACCCGCGGGGCGCCGAGGGGGTTGCGGGAGACCGCCGCCGGGTCGACCCAGGGACGGACGGCGAGGAGCAGGAGCAGGCGACGGGCGAGCCGGGGGCCCTCGGCCGGCTGATGCCCGGGCGCGACCCCGGCCAGGTCGAGGTAGTGCGCCGCCTCGTCGAAGCGGCCGGCCTCGGCTGCCGCCAGGAACCCGGCGACGGTGTCGTGGGGCGTGCCGCGGTGCACGGCGGGGGGCGCCTCGCCCAGCCCGGGGTTGACGTGCGCCGCCGTCGAGGCGGTGACGTCCCCGAACAGGAACAGGTACCAGAATCGAGCCCGCGACACCACCTCCCGGTTGAACAGCCAGATCCCGACGTCGCCGCCCGGGTCCGCCACCCGGGCGAGGGTGACCTCGTCGGCGAGGCCGACGTGGTCGAGTCGGGTCGCCACGACTGACAGCGGGCCCGCCCCGGCCGGGCTCGCCGGCAGGTCGGGGACGCTGGCCGGGCGGGCCTCGGCCCTGACCAGCACCCGGTAGAGCTTCTCCGCGACCTCGCGCCCCACCGGCCGCTGCTCGTCGACCGGCACGTCGCCGAGGTCGAGGAGGTGGCTGGCGGCGTCGAAGCGACCCGCCTCGCCGAAGGCCAGGAAGCCCCTCCAGGTCGCGGCGGCGGTCGCGCGGGAGAGGTCGAAGGGCGCCTGGCCGAGGCCTGGGTTGACCGACCTCGCGCCCGGAGGGGGCGACGGTGCCGGCGTCGGGGTGGCGGCCGCCGCGGCCGGGTGAAGCAGCAGGACCAGGCCGAGGACGCCCGCCAGGACCGGGAGCGGGGAGCGGGGGAAGAGGGTCATGTCGCCTCCGTGGCCGAGCCGCATGGGCGGCCGCGGCCAGGGTACACCGGTGCGCACCGTGCCCGCCGAGCACGCCACGACGCCGCGCGCGGCGCCGCAGCCGCGAAACCGCCGCCGCCACCGACCCCGCCTCGACCCACCTCGTCGTCCTGACCGACGCCGAGATCGGCGATCTCGACTCGGCCCTCAGGCTGCTCAGCGGCCGGCTGGCGGCGGTCCGCACCACCTTCTCCTGCTTCTCCCAGCCCGCCGACCTGGCCCCCTTCCTCGCGGCGGTGGCCTGCCTGCCCCAGGTCGCGGTCCACGCCTCGCCGGTCGGCGCCGGGTTCCAGGAGGCGTCGCTCGAGGAGCACCTGCGCTGGCGGCTGGCGGGCCAGCGGAGCGCTGGCGGGCGACCCACGGGGTCGAGCCGTCGCCTCCCCCGCCCCGGCGAGCGGGCGCGGGGGCAGGCGAGCTCGAGCCCGGCAGGTCCGCAGCCAAAGACAGGGGGCACGCCGTGCGGCGTGCCCCCGTGCCGGAAGGGACCGTGGTGGTCGGCTAGCCGACCCGGCGCAGCAGGGGCACCGCCACGGCGGCCATCAGCAGCGCCAGCAGGGCCATGCCCCACAGGCCGAGGGACGGGATGCCCGGGGCGCGGGCGGAGAAGCCGGCCGAGCCGCTGTTGTTGGTCGCGACCGGGTCGGTCTGGTCGGACGCCACGGAGGCGGTGTTGACCACCCCGCCGCCGGTGGCCGTGACCGTGATGTCGCAGCTGACCGACGCCCCGGCGGCGAGCGTCGGGATGGTCCAGGTCCACGGCGGCACGTTGGTGGCGCCGCAGGAGTTGGAGACGTAGGCGACCCCTGCCGGCAGCGGGTCGGTCACGACCACGTTGGTGGCGTTCGAGGGGCCGTAGTTGGTGACGGTCAGGGTGAAGACCACCGGGTCGCCGATGTTGACCGTGCCGGTGACGTTGGCGACCTTGACGATGCCGAGGTCGGCGTCGACCTGCTGCGGGCAGACCGCCAGGCTGACGTCGTCGACGTGCATGTTGACCGTCTCGCCGGTGTCCTGGATGCCCTGGAACATCAGGGTGTGGCTTCCGCCGTCGGCGAACGCCGACACGTCCACGCTCACCTGCACGTAGCCGGCGGAGTAGGCCGGGTTGCCGCCGGCGGTGGTGAACACGGAGGTGCCGTCGATGCTGGCCGTGAGGGTGCCGGTGCCGGCGCCGCTCGGGGTCGGGGTCCAGACCCAGAACTCGAGCGTGGCCAGGCTGTTGGCATCGATCGTCACGCTCTGGGTGACGCTCCCGTCCTCGTACGCGGTGGCGCCGCCGAACCAGGCCCACCAGAGGCCGGTGTGGGGCCCGGCGGTGCCGCCGCCGGTGCCGCAGCCCGCCTCGTCGCACAGCGGGGTGCCGAAGTTGGTCGAGGCCTCGGCCCAGTAGGGGTTGGGGGTGCCGTCCTCGAAGTCGCCGCCCTGCACCGCGTTGAAGTTGGCGTTGATGGTGACGGTCGCGGTGTTGTTGCCGGGCGGGTCGATCTCGTTGCAGTCGACGGTGGCGCTGTTGGTGATCGGGGCGCAGGCGTCGACCCGCAGCGACACCGTGCACGAGGCGCTGGCGCCGTTGGCCAGGGAGCCGACGGCCCAGGTCAGGTCCGAGCCGCTCACGGTCGCGCCGCAGGTGTTGGAGAGGTACGTCGCCTGGGCGGTCGGCAGGGCGTCGGTCACGACCACGCCGGTCGCGGGGAGCGGGCCGGCGTTGCTCACGCCGAGGGTGTAGGTCAGGGTGCCGCCGGGCAGGACCGGGTCGGCGTTGGCGGCCTTGGTCATGACCAGGTCGGCGACGTCGCTCGAGACGTAGAAGCGGATGGCCAGGTTGTCGCTCAGGGAGCCGACGGTGTCGCAGCCGTAGTTGAGCCCGACCGTGCCGTCCGCGCTCTCGATGCCGGTGGTCGAGCCGGAGCCGTTCTCCGAACCCGAGTCCAGGAACTGGAGGACGATGTCGCCGTTGTCGAACAGGATCGCCTCCCAGGTGCCGGCGTCGCCGTTGACGCCCGAGTAGTGGGTGAAGCCCTCGTACTCCACTACCAGGCACGCGCCGGCGTAGCCGCCCCACGGGCAGGAGCCGGCGGCGTACGAGGCGTACCACACCGGGTCGCTGTTGGTCGAGGGGTTCATGTCGTCCCACATGAGCGCGATCATGTTGTTGGGGATCGCCGTGTTGGGGATCGGGCAGTCGTTGCTGTAGTCGGTCGAGCCGGTGCCGAAGGTCATGTGACCGTTGGAGCTGACGTAGAACTGGGTCTGGTCGGCGCCATAGAAGGGGAAGGTGAAGCCGATCGCGAGCGGCCCCTCGGAGTCGTCGTCCGAGAGCTGCGGCACTGAGGTGCCGGTGCCGGCAATCTCCACCCACTGGAAGGTCGGCCCGCCCGGCTCGGCCGAGTCCATGTAGACGTAGCCGAACGCATCGGGACCGCCGCTGGCGCGCGCCGGGCGACCCTCGGTCACCAGGTCGACGCCCTTGAGGTCACGGGCCGCCTGGGGGATCCTGCCCTGGAAGCCCGTCAGGTCGATCTCCTGCGCCGCCGCCGCGCCGACGACGAGGACCGCGAGACACACCAGCACCGAGCTCCGTCGCATCACCGCACCTCCTCCGTGATCACGATCGAGGGTTCGCATCAAGCCCGAGGCAGGATACCAGCGCCGGACGCGCTGGGCAAGCCCTCGACAGGCGCCGGAGTGGGCCCTGGTCAAACCGCGACGAAGATCGACAAGTCGCGGCAGGAGAGTCGTTTGCCGTGAAGCCGTGAGCCCCCCTGCCGGCCCCGGCCCCGCCCCCCGGCCCGGTCCGCGGCGCGGGGTCCCATCTCGCCCGCGTTTCTGCTACGATCGAGGGCTATGGTCCGCGACAGCGGCGACCGGGACTCGAGCAGCTCCCCGCTCCGAAGCTGCTCCCGCGGGTCGGTCCTCGGTCTGCTCACCCGCGACACGGCCGAGCGCGCCTACCTGCTCTACCGCGAGCACCGCGTCGTCCGCCTGACCTGGACCGGCCGCGCCCTGGAGGGGGCGCTCTCCAGCCCGCCGCTGACCGTGGCGGTGGCGGAGCAGGCCGGGGAGCCGGGGCTCTCCAGCCAGTGCTCCCAGTGCCCGGACCGGCTCACCCCGTGCGCCCACGCGGCCGCCGCCCTGCTGCAGTGGCTGGACGTCCGCCCGACCATGCTCCGCCTCGGCGCCGGCACCGTCTGGCGGGCCGGATCCCGCCACCCGTTCCTGGCCGCCGGCCGGGCCGCGGCCGACCGGGTCGACCTCAGCCACCTGACCGGGCACGACCTCCGCTCCGCCCTGGAGCTGCAGCTGTCGCTGCACCGCTCCGGCGAGGCGGTGGCCCGGCTGGTCGACGGCGAGGTGCACGTCCTCCTGACCCTGCCGTCCGGCGACCCGCGGGTGGTCTCGTTCGGCGCCCACCTGCTGCCCTCCGCCCTGCCGATCCTCGCCGGCCTGCACCGACTGCGCCTGGAGGGGGAGCTGGCCTCCCTGGAGCTGTCCGAGGCGCGGCTCCAGCCGGCGCTGCGAGCCTTCTGGGAGGCCGACGGCGTCGTCCTCGAGCCGGTTTTCAGCCTCGCCGACGGCACCGCCTTCACGCCCGAGGAGCTGGCCGGCCGGATCCACGGCCGCTGGGCCCGGGTCGGCGGCCGGCTGTGCCTCATCCTCGACCCCGCCACGCCGCTGGTGCCGTTCCACCGCAAGGGGCGCCAGGTGCTGCGCGGCCGCGACGCGCTCCGCTTCCTGACCCTCGACCTGCCCCAGCTGGCGCAGTGCCCGACCTACCATCCGGTCGGCGAGCTGGCCACCTTCCGCCAGCCGCTGGTCCCGCGGCCACGAGCGCTCGAGGCCGAGACCGACGACTCCGGCCGGGTCACCCTCCGGCCCCAGTTCGCGGCCGGCGAGCGCGAGATCGGCTGGCGGAACGCCGCCCGCCTGATCGGCAGCGAGTTCGCCCGCCTCGGCGAGGCGATCGTCCGGGCGCCGGACCTGCGGCCGTTCGAGCGCGCCGGCTTCCGCCTGCCGCGGCGGGGACGGGAGCGGGGCCTGGTCGGCGACCGCCTGGCCCTGATCCGGGTCCTGGCCGAGACCCGCCTGCCGCTGGTCACCCGCGACCCGGACCTGGCCCAGCTCTCGTCGCTGGTCGAGGGCCGGGTCCCGCCGCTGCCCGGCCCCCCGCCCGGTCTCCGCTCGACCCTGCGCGCCTACCAGCTGGAGGGGGTGGCGTGGCTGTGGAGCCGCTACCTGACCGGGGTCGGGGCCCTGCTCGCGGACGACATGGGGCTGGGCAAGACCCACCAGGTCATGGGTCTGCTGTGCCTGGTCCGGGAGCGCCGGCCCGGCGCCGCCTTCCTGGTGGTCTGCCCGCGCGGCGTCATCGAGCACTGGCGCAACCTGCTCGAGTCCTTCGCCCCCACCCTCCCCGCCCGGGTCTTCCACGGCCCCGGCCGCAGCCTGGAGGGGAGGGGCGGCGTGACGCTGACCACCTACGACACCCTGCTCCGGTCGACCGACGAGCTGGGCGCGCCGACCTGGGAGGTGGCGGTCTTCGACGAGGCGCAGCGGATCAAGAACCCGCGCACCAAGGCGGCCCGGGCGACCCGCCGCGTCCAGGCCGGCTTCCGGGTCGCCCTCAGCGGCACGCCCCTGGAGAACCGCCTGCCGGAGCTGTGGTCGGTGGTGGACCTGATCCTGCCCGGCTACCTGGGGTCGGAGCGGGACTTCCGCACCACCTACCGCAACCCGACCCCCCACCAGCTGCAGCGCCTGCGGCAGCGCCTGTCGGTGTTGACCCTCCGTCGGCTCAAGGAGCAGGTGCTGGCCGACCTGCCGGACAAGGTCGAGGACCTCCGCTACTGCCGGCTCTCCCCGGAGCAGGAGCGGCTCTACCGCCGCGTCGCCGAGGAGCGGACCCCCCTGATCGCCGCCCAGCTGCGCGACGAGCGGTCCGAGATCCCCTACATGCACATCTTCGCCCTGCTGACCCGGCTCAAGCAGGTCTGCGACCACCCCGGCCTCGTCGCCGCCGAGCACGCCTCCCTGCCGGCCGGCAAGCTCGAGGTGCTCGACGAGCTGCTCGACGAGGCGCTCGCCTCCGACCACCGGGTGGTGGTCTTCACCCAGTACGCGACCATGGTCGACCTCCTCGAGCAGCACCTCGAGCAGCGCCGGATCAGGCCGCTCACCCTCACCGGCAGCACCCGCGACCGGGACCGGATCATCCGCCGCTTCAACTCTGGCCAGCACGAGCGGGTCCTGCTGGCGACGCTGCTGGTGGGCGGCGTCGGCATCGACCTGACCGGCGCCTCGATCGTGGTCCACTACGACCGCTGGTGGAACCCGGCCAAGGAGAACCAGGCCACCGACCGCGTCCACCGCATCGGCCAGCGCCGTTTCGTCCAGGTCTTCAAGCTGGTGGCTCGCGACACCATCGAGGAGCGGGTCGACGCCCTCATCCGCAGCAAGCTCCGCCTCATCGAGGAGGTGGTCGTGCCGACCGAGAAGGTCGTGCAGAGCCTCACCCGCCGCGAGCTCGCCGACCTCCTCGGCGTGCCGCTGGGGTGAAGCCCGGCCGCCTCCGCTCCTCGACAGCCGCGGCGGCCGGGGCTAGGATACGGGGGGAGGCACGAGGAGATGACCCCCGAGTACCTGATCTGTCTCGAGTGCGAGAGCCCGACCTACGTCTTCGAGTGGCTCGACGGCAAGGTCCTGGAAGCGCAGTGCACGACCTGCGGCAACGAGGACCCGAGCCAGTTCGCGACCGAGGAGGAGCTCGAGGAGATGACCGCGGGCATGGGCATGGGCTCGGGCAGGGACGGCCGCCCTCCGGCCGGCCCCGGGGCGGAGTGAGCCGGTCCCGGGCGGTTGCCGGGGCCGCTGCCCGGCTCCCGCCCCACCGCCAGCCGTAGACCACCAGCCGTGGCGTACGTCTCATTCCTCTGGCACCTCCACCAGCCGTCCTACCGGACGGCCGACGGCGTGTCGCACGCCCCGTGGGTCTTCCTCCACGCCGGCGGGGTGTACACCACCCTGGCCCGCGCCATCCTCGAGTCGGGCGGCTGCGGGCAGGTGGTCAACATCGTCCCGACCCTGCTCGAGCAGCTCGAGGCCTACCGCGACCGGACCGTCGTCGACCCGGTCTTCGACGCCCTCCGCTGCCCCGCGGCCGAGCTCGGCCTGGACGAGCGCCGCACCCTCCTCGACTGGGGCTTCCACGTGTCGCCCCGCCAGCTCGAGCGCTTCCCGCGCCTGCGCGAGCTGGCCGCGCGCCGGGCGGCGGAGCGCACCGCCGACCGGCTCGTCAGCCTCTACGGGCCCGGCGACCTGCGCGACCTGCAGGTCCTCACCGTCCTCGCCCAGGCCGGAGAGCAGGCCTGGACCGACCCCCGCCTGGCGCCGCTCCACGCGAGCGGCCGCCACTTCTCGGCCGACGACCACCGCACCGCGGCCGCCTGGCTCGAGGCGCAACCCGCCGAGCTGCTGGACCTCTGGCGCCGCCTCGCCGCCTCCCCCGGGGTCGAGGTCTCGACCAGCCCGTTCGCCCACCCGATCATGCCGCTGCTGGTGGACAGCGCGGTGGTGGTGCCGAGCTGGGCGCCGCACCCGGCCCCGCCGGTGCCGGTCTTCCGCCGCCCGGGCGACGCCCGCTGGCAGCTCGACGCCGCCCTCGGCTTCATGCGCGACCGCGGCTTCGACCCGCGCGGCTGCTGGCCGCCGGAGGGGGCGGTCTCGGCGGCGGCCGTGGCCCTCTACGGCTCGGCCGGCGTGCGCTGGCTGGTGACCGACGAGGGCATCCTCGAGCGGTCGCTGGGACGCTCCCTGCGCCAGGGCGAGGCCACCGAGCCCCACCTCTACCGCCCCTGGCGACTCGACCCGGACGGCCCGGTGCTGCTGTTCCGCGACCGCTGGCTGTCGGACCTGATCGGCTTCACCTACGGCCACTGGGACGACGAGCGGCGGGCGGCCGAGACCTTCGTCGGCCACCTGCTCGGCCTCGCCCGCCGGCTCCCCGCCGACGCCGGCATCGTCGTCGCCCTCGACGGCGAGAACCCCTGGCTCCACTACCCCGAGGCGGGCGGCGCGTTCCTGCGCGAGCTCTTCGCGCGGCTCGCCCGCGCGGGCCCCGAGCTCGAGCCGGTGACGCTGTCCGAGCTGGTCGCGCGGGTGGCCGCCCTGCCCCTGCCGGGCCTCCACCCCGGGTCCTGGATCAACGGCGTCTTCGCGACCTGGATCGGCCACCCCGAGAAGACGCGGGCCTGGAGCGTCCTCGGGGCAGTGCGGGAGGAGCTGGCTCGGGCCGGCAGGGGGCCCGGCCCGTCCCTGCCGTCCCTGCTGCTGGCGGAGGGCTCCGACTGGTTCTGGTGGCTGGGCGACGACAACCCGACCCCTCTCGCCCCCCTCTACGACCGCATCTTCCGCCTCCACCTGGCCGACGCCTGCGCTCAGGGTGGGGTCGAGCCCCCGGTCGACCTGGAGCAGCCCCTCAAGGCCCTGACCCGCCCCCTGCAGGTCCCCGTGTCCCGCCAGTGGCCGGCGCCGGTGCTCGACGGCCGGGTCACCACCTACTTCGAGTGGGTCCTGGCGACCAGGGTCCCGGCCGCGACCGAGGGGCCGCTGCGCGACCTCGCCGTGTGGGGCGGCCGGGGGCGGCTGCACCTGCTGGTCGAGGGGAACGGGGCGATGCAGCAGCTGCTCGCGGACGAGTGGCTGACCGTCCAGCTCCAGTCCCCCACCGGCGAGGAGCTGCTGGTCGAGGTCGGGCCCGAGGGCTCCCCTGACCCGCGGGTCCGCTGCGGGGTGGACCGTGTGGTCGAGCTGGAGCTGCCCTGGGACGGCCGCGCCGGCCACCGCCTCCACGTCCGCCTCGGCGCCTGCCGGCTGCCCGAGGACGAGGTGCTGCTGCTGGAGCCGTTCGAGGTCGACGAGGACCTGCCACCGGAGGACTGATGTCGGAGCTGCGTTACGACCCGATCAAGCACCGCTGGAGCATCATCGCGCCGGGGCGCAAGCTGCGCCCGAGCGAGCTGGTGGTGCCGCGGCGGGAGGCCGACGCCGAGGCCGAGGCCGACGCCAGTGGCTGCCCGTTCGAGTACGGCCAGGAGCAGCGGACGGCGCACGAGATCCTGTCCATCCCGCGGGCCAACGGGGCCGGCGGCGGCGCCGGCTGGCAGGTCCGGGTCGTGCCCAACCGCTTCCCGGTGCTGCGGGTGGAGGGCGAGGTCGCGCGCGAGGGGGTCGGCTTCTACGACCGCCTGAGCGGCGTCGGCGCGCACGAGGTCATCGTCGAGAACCCCGACCACTGGCGGGAGTCCGCCGACCTCGAGGTCGAGGAGCTGGTGAGCCTGTTCGTCGCCTGCCGGTCGCGGCTCCAGGACCTGCGGCGCGACCCGCGCCTGCGCTACATCCTGTTGTTCAAGAACAAGGGCCGGGAGGCCGGCGCCTCCCTCTTCCACCCCCACTGGCAGCTGATCGCCACGCCGATCATCCCGACCGTCGTGGTGCAGGAGCTGCAGGCCGCGCGCGATCACTACGGTCGCAAGGAGCGGTGCATCTTCTGCGACATGATCCGTCTCGAGCAGCGCCTCGGGCAGCGGGTCGCCCTGGAGACGGATCGCTTCCTGGCCATCTCCCCCTTCGCCTCCGCCTTCCCGTTCGAGACCTGGGTCCTGCCGCGGGCCCACGCCCACGACCTGGCGGTGGCATCGGACGACGACCTGCGCGGGCTGTCCGTCATCCTGCGCGACCTGCTGCGCCGCCTCCGCCTGCTCCTCTCCGACCCGCCCTACAACCTGGTCCTGCACACCGCCCCCTCGGCCCACCCCCGGCCCGGCCAACCGGCCTACTGGTCGACCATCGAGCACGACTTCCACTGGCACCTGGAGCTGGTGCCGCGCATCACCCGCTTCGCCGGCTTCGAGTGGGGCTCGGGCTACACCGTCAACCCGACGCCGCCAGAGGAGGCGGCCGCCTTCCTGCGCGAGGCGGACCCCGACGGCGCGCCGGCGGGCGACCAGCGCGCCGCCCCCCCGGGGTGAGCGGAGGCGCCCTCGCCTGACGAGAGACGGCCGACCGGCTCGAGCCGCAACGTCCCACCCGGGGCCCAGTGACCGCTCGACCTCCCGGGTCGCGCCCGGGTAGACTCTGAGGGTTCGGGAGGCGCACATGGATGTCGACTTCGCGCTCCGCGCCCTGCAGCAGCTGGAGGAAGGCCTCAGCGACCTCTACGACTGGTTCGCCGACGGGCTGACCGCCGACGGCGAGGCGGAGGCGCTGTTCCGGCGTCTCGCCAACGAGGAGCGCCGCCACACCCGGCTGGTCCAGTACCAGCGCCGACTGGTGCGCTCCGAGCCCAAGCTCGAGTACACGCTCGCGTTCGACGCCGGTGCGGTCGTCGACGCCCTGGCCGACGTCGAGCGGGCGCGGAGCCGACCGGAACCGCCCGACCTCGACGGGGCGCTCCGCAGCGCCTGCGCGCTCGAGGCCAGAGCTGCCGAGGCCCACAGCGGCTTGATCCTCAGAGCGGGAGAGCCCTCGCTCGCCGCCCTCCTGACCCGCCTGAGCGGGGAGGACCTCGGCCACGCCGACGGCCTCCGCCGGCTCGCCCTCGCCCGCGGGCTCGACCCTGGCGCCTGGGGCACCGGAGCCGCCGGCGCGGGCGGGGAAGAGTGAGCCGCCAACCCGGGCTCGCCGACACGGCGCGCGCGACTGGCCGCGGAGTGGGGAGCATCCCCGGTCTCTTCTGAGCCACATGGGTGCCATCATGTTCGGTGCCTGTCCCAACGAGCTTGACGATGTCTGAGGAGAGGCGATGACACCTGCAGAGTCGACCGCGAGGCCGCGGCCGAGCCGATGCGCGGCGGCGGTCGTCCTCGTCGTCGCGATGCTCGCAGCGGCGCTCGGCTCTTGGGCGCACGCCGCTGCCAGCGGGGCCCAGCTCGGCCGAGCCGGGGAGCCGCGACCCTGGGCTACGACCACCCACCTCGAGGTACGACCAACCTCAGACGCCTCGGGCGTAAACCTGGAGGCCGGCGAGCCTGGGGCCGTCAGCCCGTCGCCCAGCGCCGCAGCGAGCCCGCGCGAGGACCACGGTGGGGATGTCCCAAAGAGCGGACTCAACCCCGCTCTCCAGGAACGACTTGCGGCGTACA
>CAYTJW010000060.1:0-13992 GCA_964438135.1 uncultured Thermoanaerobaculia bacterium | reverse complement strand
CTGCCCGGGCCTCGCCCGGCGGCCGCCAGGGGCGGTCGGTCGAGGGCGGCTGCCAGCCGACCGGCGAGGCGCCCGGGGGCGCCGCCACCTGCTGGGTGGCGAAGTCGGGCGCTGGCGGGGCGCCCGCGATCACGACCCGGATGCGGGTGCGGCCGACTCGCACCGTGTCGTTGCTCGCCAGGTCGGCGTGGGCCACCCGCCGCTCGTTGACGAAGGTGCCGTTGGTGCTGCCGAGGTCGGTGAGGATGACCCGCGGCGGGCGGATGTCGACCAGGCAGTGGGTGCGGGAGATGTAGCGGTCGGCGCGTGGGTCCAGGCTGAGGTGGGCCTTGGGGGAGCGCCCGACCAGGAACGAGTCGGCGCCGTCGAAGTTGAACACCCGCCCCGTCTCCGGCCCGTCGACCACCACCAGGCGGACTTCCATGCGGTCCCTCCGCGAACGATGTTACCGCGTCTCCGGAGCCTCTTCTCCGCTCCCGTACCCGTACCCGTGCCCGAGGGTGCGGACGGCCCCGTGGCGATCGGCCAGGGCAAGATCGGGAACGGAAGGGGGTCGGGCGCGGTGGGTGTCGCCGCCGGCTACCGGGCCAGCAGCGCCTCGACCCGGGCGCAGATCACGTCCAGCGCCACGGCGTTGAAGCCGCCCTCGGGGATGATGAGGTCGGCCCAGCGCTTCGAGGGCTCGACGAAGTCCAGGTGCATGGGTCGGACCGTGGTCAGGTACTGCTCGACCACGCTCGCCGGGGTCCGGCCGCGCTCGGCCACGTCGCGGGTCAGGCGGCGGATGAAGCGCAGGTCCGGGTCGGTGTCGACGAAGATCTTGATGTCGAACTGCTCGCGCAGGTTGGCCTCGGCGAAGATCAGGATGCCCTCGACCAGGATCACGCCCGACGGCTCCACCGGGGTGGTCTGGGCGGTGCGGACGTGGCGGGTGAAGTCGTAGACCGGCATCGGCACCGCGCGCCCGGCCTTGAGGGCGACGATGTGCTCGGCGAGGAGCTCGCTCTCGAGGGCGTGCGGGTGGTCGAAGTTGTGCTTGAGCCGGGCCTCGGGCGGCCAGCCGGAGAGGTCGCGGTAGTAGGCGTCGTGCTGGAGGTAGGCGATGCGGCCGCGGCCGATGCGGTCGACGATCGCCTCGGCGACCGTGGTCTTGCCCGACCCGGAGCCTCCCGCCACGCCGATGCAGATCGCGCCACTCATCGTCGCGTCAGTGTACCTCGATTCGCCTCCGCCGGGCCGATGCCGGCCCCGACCCGGCCGGCGCCCTACCGACCGGCGGCCACCAGCCTGACCTCCGCCACCACCGGCCGGTGGTCGGACGCGCCCGCCGGGCCCACCCGGGCCGCCAGCACCTCGACCCCGGGGCCGACGTAGATGTAGTCGATCCGGATCGGCAGCAGGAAGCGGTAGGTGGCGCCGAGCCCGAACCCCGCCGTGCGGAACGCGTCGCGCAGGCGGCCGCGGATGCGGGCGTGGATGGCGTGCTCGGGGGTGGAGTTGAAGTCGCCCAGCATGAGGGTGGGGTCGCGGAAGCCGGTGACGAGCTCGAGCAGGGCGGCGGTCTCCTGCCGGTGCCAGCGGCTGGCCCGGCGCAGCCGGCGCACCAGCGACACCCCCTGCTCGAGGTCCTGCGGGCCGCGGATTCGGTAGGACAGCAGGTGGGGCACGACCACGTTGACCACCTGGCCCTGCCAGGCCGCCTCGGCGAACAGGTACGACCACTCCCCCTGCTCGTGGTAGGTGCGGCGCTGGACCTGCAGCAGCCAGGCCGGCTGGCGCGCGCACAGGGCGACGCCGAGCGCGGTGTCGGCGTAGTAGGGCCGCTGCTCGCACTGGTAGCCGGCGGCCTGGAGGCGGGACACCAGGGAGCTGCCGTCGGGCCGGGGCGGGCGGACCTCCTGCAGCGCCAGCAGGTGCGGCCGGACGCTGTCGACCACGGCGAGGGCGGGCCCGGGGCCGCCGCGGACGGCGGCGGTGTTGTAGGTCATGACCACCATCGCCCCGGCGTCCCGCCGCGGCCAGCTGGGCAGCAGCTGGCGGCCGTAGAGGACGAGGAAGGTGGCGGTGACCAGCAGGGCCGGGAGGTGGCGCCTCGGGCAGCGCCGCAGCAGCGCCCAGCCGGTCAGCGCCAGGCCGGGCAGGAACCAGTAGGGGAAGAAGGTGGCCACCAGCCAGAGCCCGAACCAGTCGAGCTCCCACCAGTGGGTGAGCAGGGCGAGGCCGAGCAGGGCGACGGCGTAGGCCCACTCGAGGGCGACCGCCGTCCGGCGCGCGACGCGGAGCAGGCGCTCGCGCTCCATCCGCCGAGGCTCACTCCTCCTCGGGCCGGCCGCGCAGGCGCTTGCGCCAGGCCTGGCGGCGCTTGTCCTCGAGCCGCCGCCTCCGCACCCTGGCCGGCGGCCGGGTGGCGACGCGTTCCTCGGGCTCGGCCAGCGCCTGCCGCAGCAGCTCGACGAAGCGCTCCACCGCCTCGCGCTGATTGGCTGCCTGCGTGCGGTGGCGTTGGCAGACGACCCGCAGCACGCCGGCGCGGTTGACGCGCGTGGCGAGCGCCTCCGCCAGCCGCTGGCGCTGGCCGGGGCCGAGGCTGGGCGAGGCGAGGTCGAACAGCAGGGTGACCCGCGTCTCCACCTTGTTGACGTTCTGTCCCCCCGGGCCGGAGCTGCGCGAGTAGACGAAGCGCAGCTCGGGCTCGGGGATCGCGAGCTCCGGGGTGATGCTGAGCACGGCGCGCCCCTCGCGTTCTACGGGACCAGAGTACTCGATCGTCGCCCCCGGCCGGTAGAATGGCCGCGGGGAGACGCGGGTGAAGGCGCGCGAGCTGGTCAAGCTGGGCCTGCGGCGGGGCCCAACCCTCGACCTGGCCCTCCGGCTGGCGGGCGAGGCGACCGCCGCCGGCCTGGGGAAGCACGAGCTCCGGCAGCGCCTGCGCGACCTCACCGCCGACCCCGAGGCGCACCGCGACGACCCCCTGCTCGGCGAGCTGGCCCGCGCCCTGGCCGGTGGCGGCTCCGGCGGTCCCGCTGCCGGCGAGGCGGTCGATCGCGCGGCGCCGGCGCCGTGGCGGATGTGGGGCGAGGGGCTGGAGCGCGAGGCGGTGCAGCAGATGGAGAACGCCTGCAGCCTGCCGGTGGCGGTGTCCGGCGCCCTGATGCCGGACGCCCACGTCGGCTACGGCCTGCCCATCGGCGGCGTGCTGGCCACCGACGACGCGGTCATCCCCTACGCCGTCGGCGTCGACATCGCCTGCCGCATGCGCCTGACCGTTCTCGACCTGCCGCTGCACGCGCTCGCCGGGGCGCGCGACCGCCTGGTCAAGGCGCTCGAGGGGGAGACCCGCTTCGGCGTCGGCGCGACCTTCCGCTCCCCCCGCCAGCACGACGTGATGGACGACGACTGGGGCTGCTCGCCGGTCACCCGGCGGCTCAAGGACAAGGCCTGGGGTCAGCTCGGCACCTCCGGCTCGGGCAACCACTTCGTCGAGTGGGGGCGGCTCGAGCTCGCGCGCCCCGACCTCGGCCTCGCGGCCGGCGAGTACCTCGCCCTGCTGTCCCACAGCGGCAGCCGCGGCGCCGGCAACGAGGTCGCCCGCCACTACTCCAGCCTCGCCATGGGCCTGCACCGCGAGCTGCCCTCCCACCTCCGCCACCTGGCCTGGCTCGACCTCGACAGCCACGCCGGCCAGGAGTACTGGGCGGCGATGCAGCTCATGGGCCGCTACGCCGCGGCCAACCACGAGCTGATCCACCGCTTCGTGGTCAAGGCGGCGGGCGGCAAGGCCATCGCCACGGTCGAGAACCACCACAACTTCGCCTGGCTCGAGAGCCACGGCGGCCGGCGGGTGGTGGTGCACCGCAAGGGCGCCACCCCGGCCGGCCGCGGGGTGCTGGGCGTCATCCCCGGCTCGATGGCGACGCCGGGCTACGTGGTCCGCGGCCTCGGCTCGGCGGCGTCGCTCGAGAGCGCCTCGCACGGCGCCGGGCGGGTGATGTCGCGGAGCGAGGCGAAGCGCACCTTCACCTGGTCCGAGGTCCGCCGCCAGCTCGACCAGCTGGGCATCCAGGTCCTCTCGGCCGGCGCCGACGAGGCGCCGGGGGTGTACAAGGACATCGACTGGGTGATGGCCCACCAGCGCGACCTGGTCGAGCCGGTCGCCGTCTTCCACCCCCGCATCGTCAAGATGTCCCACCCCGGCGAGCGGCCGGAGGACTGAGCGGCCCCGTCCTCCGCTCCGGCGCCCGGCCCCGCGCACCGTTCACCGCCCGGGTCCGGGTCGAGGAACGGTGAGACCGCCTCGCGCGATCCTCCCGGCCGGTCGAGACGTGCTCGGACTGCCGATGACCACAGCCCAACGTGGACGTGGACCTGGGCCTGGACCCCGCGCGGCCATCGTCCACGACCACGTCCACGTCCATGACCACGACCACGTTTCGAGGCGTCCCACGGAACGTGACTCAACCGTGAGGATGTCGTTCCCTCAAGGACCTGGCGGCGGCCGCCCTCAGTACTCCGGCCGCCTCTCGGCCTCGGCGACCATGAGCTCGAGCACCGCCAGGCCGGGGCGGAAGTTGCGGCCGGCGGCGCGCAGGCGCAGGAAGCGCTTGCGCTCGGCCGGCGCGACCAGGTCGAGGACCGCGCCGTCGCCGCGGGTCTGGATGCCGCCCGAGTAGGGGACCTGGCGCCGCCTGCCGCCGGCCAGGCCGAGGCGGCCGGTCACCTCGACGCCGACGGTGGTCAGCCGCGCATGGGGGCCCCAGGCGACCGAGCCGCGCTCGCGCAGCTCGGCCAGCATGCGCTCGGCGACCAGCTCGCACACGGGGTCAGGCCCGGCCACCGCCGCCAGGTGGCTGAACGCGAGCGAGCCGTCGCGGCCGGCGAGGACCACCCGCTGCGACCGACCCACCGGCACGCCGTTGGCCAGCCGCTCGCGCTCGTCCACGGTCAGCCGGTCGACGGTTGCGAACGCCACGGCCTGTGCCCGGCCCCTACGGCGCAAGGCGAGGCCCCGCTCGTGGAGCCGGAGCGTGCCGCGCTGCCGCGACCGTCGCCACAGCAGGGCCGTGCCCGCGGCGAGCAGAGCGGTGCCAAGGGCGGCCACCCCGACCACGGTCCCGGTGGCGGCCCGGCCGTGGGCGACGGCGATGGCGATCGCCAGGGCCGCGGTCAGGCCGCCGGCTGCAACCATGGCCAGGGATCCGGCGTACACGGTCAGGGGCGGCGGCCGCAGCTCGACCTCGGGGCCCGGTGCGGGTCCGAGGTCCGGAGTCTGGGGCGGGGAGGGATGGGTGGCAGGGCTCATGGCGGCATTGTCGTGCGCCCGCAGCCGGTTCGCCACCCCGGCCCCCGACCTTCCCCGAACCGGTGCGGGTCGCGCTACCCTGCGGGGTGGGAGGAGTCGCCATGAGCAGCTGGTCGCGGCGGAGCGTGGTGGTCGCGGTGGCGCTGGCGGTCGCGTCGGCGGCCGCGGCCGAGAGCCTGTGGGTGCCGGTGGCGGCGCACGTGCCGGGGGTCGGCTCGAGCCAGTGGCGGACCGACCTGGCAGTGCTCAACCCGTGCCCGGCGGCGGCCTCGGTCGAGCTGGTGCTGCACGTCCCGAGCGGCGCCGTGACCGTCCGCCGGGACCTCTCCGGCGGCGAGCAGCTGGTGCTCGAGGACGTCGTGGCGGGGCTCACCGCGGCCGAGGTCGCGGCCGCGCTCGAGGTCCGCTCGGAGGCGGCGCTGACGGTCAGCTCGCGCACCTACGCGGCGGCCGCCGCAGGCACCTTCGGCCAGTCGCTGGACGGCGTCGCCGCCGCCGACGGCCTCGGCAGCGGCGAGGCCGCGCTGCTGCCGCAGCTGCGCGAGGACCCGGGCTACCGGTGCAACGTCGGTGTCCTCAACATGGGCGACGAGGCGGCCACGGTGTCCGTCACCCTCCTCGACCGGCTCGGCCGGGAGGTGGGGAGCTTCGAGCTCGAGGTGCCGCCGGGGCAGACGGTGCAGGACAACCGCCCCTACCTCGAGCGCTTCGGCCGCGGCGACGTGGTCGGCGGCTGGGCCCGGGTCGAGGTCGAGAGCGGCGCCGGGGTGTGGCCCTACGCCTCGGTGGTCGACAACTCGACCGACGACCCGACCACGGTCCTGCCCCGCGCCGTGCCGGCGTGCCCGGTCGACGTCGCCGACCGGCTGGCGGCGATCCCCGGCCTGACCGCGCTCGAGCGCGCCACGTCGCAGCCCGGCTACCGCTACTTCATGCTCTTCTTCGACCAGCCCGAGGACCACGCCCGGCCCGACGGCCCCACCTTCCGCCAGTACCTGACCCTGCTCCACCGGGCCGAGGACGCGCCGATGGTGCTCGAGACCGAGGGCTACCAGAACACCTGGCGCGACACGCGGGCCGAGCTGACCCAGATGCTCGACGCGAACCAGCTGGTGGTCGAGCACCGCTTCTTCGGGATGTCGCGGCCCTCCTCGGGGGACTGGAGCCTGCTGACCATCGAGCAGGCCGCGGCCGACCACCACCGCGTGGTCGAGGCGTTGCGCGCGGTCTACGCCGGGCCGTGGGTCTCGACCGGCCACAGCAAGGGCGGCATGACTGCCGTCTACCACCGCCGCTTCTACCCCGACGACGTCGACGCCACCGTGCCCTACGTGGCGCCGATCTCGTTCGGCGCGCCGGACGAGCGCTACCCGCCGTTCCTCGCCGCGGCCGGCACCCCCGCCTGCAACCAGGCGCTGTGGGCGGTCCAGCGCGAGGCGCTCGGCCGCCGCGAGGCGATGCTCGACCTGCTCGCCCAGTCGAGCAGCGGCCTGAGCTTCGACCGCATCGGCGGGCAGGAGGCGGCGTTCGAGTCGGTGGTGGTCGAGCTCCCCTTCACCTTCTGGCAGTACGCCGGCGAGGGCTACTGCGGCCAGGTGCCGGGGACCTCCGCCAGCGACCAGGCGATCTTCTCCTTCCTCGACGACTTCGTCGGCTTCTGGTACGCCTCGGACGCGGTGTTCGACTTCTTCGAGCCGTACTACTACCAGGCCCACGCCCAGCTCGGTTACCCGGCGGTGGCCACCGACCACATCGCCGACCTGCTGGTGGTCGACCCGGCCGACCTCGAGGCGGGCCTGCTGCCCGCGGGCACCGACCCGACCTACGACCCGCTGGCGATGGCCGACATCGCCGAGTGGGTCGCGACCGAGGGCAGCCGCCTGCTGTTCGTCTACGGCCAGTACGACCCATGGACCGCCGGCGCCTTCGCCCTCGGCGGCGCGGTCGACTCGTACCTGTTCGTCGAGCCGGGCGGCACCCACGGCGCCCTGATCGGCACCCTCGCCGGCGCCGACCAGGCCCAGGCGCTGGCGATCGTCGAGCGCTGGACCGGCGTCACCCCGGTGCCGGCTGCCGCCCCGAAGGGCCGCGACCTCTTCCCGCCCTGGCGCCGGCAGCTGCCGGCAGGCGCCGCCTCCGACCGGGCGGGTGGGGGAGCTGACAGCTGACGGCTGACAGCTGACGGCTGATCGTCCGCTCGCCGCCCTCGACGGCCCGCCCCGGTGTCGCTACAGTGCGCCCATGGACATCGACCACGGCCGCCACCGCTCCATCCTCCGCCAGGTCGCCCGCCGCGCCATGAGCGAGCGGGGCCTGCTGACCGACTTCTCCGCCGACGTCCGCCGCGAGGTCGCGGCGCTCGCCCGCCGCCGGCCCGACGACGGCGGGGCGCGCGACCTGCGCGACCTGCTGTGGTGCTCGATCGACAACGACGACTCGACCGACCTCGACCAGCTGACCGCGGCCGAGGACCTCGGGGGCGGCCGCACGCGGGTGCTGGTGGCGGTGGCCGACGTGACCTGCCTGGTCGACCGCGACGGCCCGGTGGACGCCCACGCCGGCCACAACACCACCTCGGTCTACACCGCGGCCGAGGTCTTCCCGATGCTGCCCGACGAGCTGTCGTCGGGGCTGACCTCGCTCAACCCGGGCGAGCGGCGGCTGGCCATGGTGGTCGACATGGCGGTCTCGGCCGCGGGCGAGGTGGAGTCGGGCGAGGTGTGCCGGGCCTGGGTGCTGAACCGCGCCAAGCTGGCGTACAACGGCCTTGCCGCGTGGCTCGACGACGCCGCGCCGGCGCCCCCGGCGCTGGCCGCGGTGGCCGGGCTGGAGGCCAGCCTCCGCCTCCAGGACCGCGTCACCGAGGCGATGCACGACCGCTCCCACGCCCAGGGCGCGCTCGGCCTGCGCACCCTGGAGGCGAAGGCGGTGTTCGACGGCGAGCTCCTGTCGGACCTCGAGCTGGACGAGGAGAACCGCGCCAAGCGGCTGATCGAGTCCTTCATGGTCGCCGCCAACCAGGTTGTGGCGCGCTTTCTCGAGGGCCGCGGGATGCCGTCCCTGCGGCGGGTGGTGCGGGAGCCGCGGCGCTGGGAGCGCATCGTCGCCCTGGCGGCGGAGAGCGGCGGCCGCCTGCCGGCGACCCCGGACGGCCTGGCCCTGGAGACCTTCCTCCACGAGCGCCGGGCGGCCGACCCCGAGCGCTTCCCGGACCTGTCGCTGGCGGTGGTCAAGCTGCTCGGCTCGGGGGAGTACGTGGCGGAGCTGCCGGGGCGCGAGGCGCCGGGCCACTTCGGCCTGGCGGTGAGCGACTACGGCCACGCCACGGCACCCAATCGGCGCTACCCGGACCTGGTCACGCAGCGCCTGGTCAAGGCCGCGCTGGCCGGCCGTCCGAGCCCCTACGACGGCGCCGAGATGACCACGCTGGCCGCGCGCTGCACCCGGCGCGAGGACGACGCGGCCAAGGTCGAGCGGTCGGTGCGCAAGTCGGCCGCCGCGCTGCTGCTGGAGGGGCGGCAGGGGCAGGTGTTCGAGGGCCTGGTCACCGGCGCCTCGGCCAAGGGCACCTGGGTGCGGGTCTTCTCCCCGCCGGTCGAGGGCCGGGTGGTGCGGGGCGAGGAGGGCCTCGACGTGGGCGAGCGGGTGCGGGTCCGCCTGCTCCGCACCGACGTCCGCGCCGGCTTCATCGACTTCGCGCGGGCGTGAGCCCCCGTCCGCCGGTTGTCGCCCCCGCGGGCAGAGCGGCGGCGTGGTGCGACCTGGCACGAAGCTCACGCGCGAGGCGGAGATGGCCCCGGCGCTCGTCGGCATGGTGGTGTGCGTGACACGCGGCACCGCCGCGAATCACCGAGCGCGCGAAGGCCCGACGTGCTCCACCACAATGGCGGAATGGCGTGCCTGGCACGAGTGCGAGTGCCCAACCCCGAGGCGCCGGCGCCGGCCGTGTTCCGGCCCGAGGCCTTCCGTCGCGACGGGACGGGGCAAGTGCGGCGGGAGAGCGACTGGCTGCCGCTGGCGCGCTTCGGGACCGCTGCCGACCCGTCCGGCTGTGCCAGCTTCGCGGGCAGCCGCACCCTGACCCCGCCCCTCGACCCGTTCGGGCGGGCCGAGCGGGTGGATGGGTCGCACGGGTCGCTGGTGACGACGAGCCACACCGGCGTGAGCCGCGTGGAGAGCTTCCTCGCCGACCTCGGCGGCACGGTGCTGCGGAGTTCCGCCACCGACCTCGGCGCCCGCGCTCGTGTGCGTTGGCGAGACGTGGCGCCTGACGCTCCGGGACCACCTGGCGGGGGTGCGGGCCGCGTGCAGAACGGCGCTGGACGGCGGCGTGGGGCAGGAGGAGCGCTTCCGGCGGCTGGTGTGGCGGGACCGGGCGCTCGAAGGTGAGCCCGGCCAGGAGCCCGTGGACCTCCAGGGTTGCAGCGCCGGACGGGAGCGGCCGGCGATGGGTGGTGGGCGTGTGGTGGCGGGGCTGCGTTGGCTGCGCGAGGTCGACGCAGAGCGGCTCGACGAGCTCGGCCCGGCGCTGGCCGAGGCTGCGGAGAACGCCCTCCCCGAGGCGCTGCACTTCCGGAGGGGGCGTTCACCTGCGCTCTCGACCTTCAGACCTCTTGCGGCCTGGCGACCAAGCCCAGGAGGCCAGGTGCCGTGTCGGCGCTACTCACCGCCGCAGCGCAGCCGGGTCGAGCGGCGGTTGGCGCGGCTCTCGAACACCGCCAGGGCGCGGAGCTCCTCGAGTTGGCCGGGGTCGGCCTGGGTCGTGTCGACCTCGAGGCGGCGTTCGACGAAGAGCGAGCCGTCGCTGGTTCGGCCGACCTCGACCGAGCCCCGGCCGATGGCGGACTCCACCCGGTCGGAGCGCTCTTCCGGCGGGCACCAACCCTCGGGCAGGGCCAGCTTCCAGCGGGTCACGAAGTGTCCCGGGGAGACCACCACCGGGATGGTCCGGTCGTCGAGAACGCGCGGGTCGGGCGCGGCCTCGAGACCCGGGAGGTGGAGGCGCGGCTCGGGCGGGGCGCCGGTCGCGAGGTGCTCGAGCTCGACGGTGGCGCTCAGGAGCACCTCGGGCCGCTCGCCGCTCTCGGCGCGGTGGGAGGGCGCGGTCAGTCGGGCGCCGGGCAGGAGCTGGGCGAAGCGGCCCGTCACCGCCTCCTCGGCGCGCTCGCCGGGCCGGGTGCGCAGGTAGCGGTTCCAGGCCGCGGCCGCCGACCCGGCGAGGCGCAGCTCCGCAGCCCCGGTGAACCTGCCAGCGGCGTCGAGCACGCCGGCGACCTCGAGCTGGGTGAGCTCGAGCTGGCCCTGCGGCGGCAGCTCGACGAGCCGGCTCCGGTCGCCGTCCACCACCAACGCGGGGCGGTCGCGGCAGGAGGCGTCGACCCAGGTGGGCCCCCCCTCGGAGCCGGTGGCGTCCACCAGCACCAGGCCGTCGGCGCCGGTGCCGCCCTCCCCCGCGGCGGCGGCGTCGACGCCGACCACGCAGTGGTTGAACCAGAACGGGCTCGGGAAGGCGGGGTCCGGTGCGCGGCCGTCGCCCGCGCGGATCAGGACCAGCGAGGAGCCCACCCCGCAGGACGCGAGCAGGGAGTGCAGCAGGAGCGACTTGTCCTTGCAATCGCCCCAGCCGCGAGTCAGCACCTCGCCGGGCGGCGTCGGGACCCAGCCCCCTGCACCGATCTCGACCGCCTCGTAACGCACCGACCGGGTGAGGTACTCGGTGACCGCGTCGAGCCGCGCCCGGGGCGGCAGGCCCTCCGGGCACAGCCGGGCAGCCAGGGCGCCCACCGCGGGACCAGCCTCGGCGACAGGCGAGCGCAGGCGGTCGTACCAGGCGCCCACCGCCGGCCAACCCGGCTCGGCCGGCCACGCCAGCCGCAGGGACGGCACCGCGAGGGCGGGGTCCGGGGAGGCCTCGAGCTCGACCCGGGCGGGGACGTCCTCCGCCTCGAGCAGGAGCCGGTCCCCCTCCTGGCGCACCTGGAAGGTCCCGTCATCCGGGCTCAGGTGCCAGCGCAGGCGCCCGCCCGGGCAGAGCGCCTCGACCTCGAGGCGCCGCTGCGCCCGGCTCTCCTGGAGCACGATGGTGGCGCCCGGCCAGACCGGGGTGTGGCGGGTCTCGACATCGACGGCGATCCTCTGGCCGATCTGGAGGGGGGGCAGCGGCACCTCGAGCAGCCAGGAGGAGTCGTAGAGGCCGAAGCCCACCGACTCCACCCTCCGGTGCTTGCGCCGCGGCACCCTGGCCACCTCGTCGCCGCCGGGGTCCAGCACCCGCACCTCGCACGAGGTGATCTCGATGTGCTCGTCGAGCACGGTGCTCCACTCCGACCAGGTCTCGAGGTCGGCGTCGGTCTCGAGCACGACCCGGAAGCTCTCCCGTTGGGTGAAGCCGTCCCCCTCGCAGGTGAGGCGCACCGAGCGGTGCTCGCAGGTCGCGGCGAATGACGCGGGCGCGGCCAGGCCGAGCAGAACGCCGGCGAGGAGCTGGCGCATCAGTCGGCGGCCAGGGCCACTGCCAGGCTGTCGGCGTCGACCATGCCCTGGTAGAGGTCGCGGAGGTGGGCGTAGGCCGGCCGGCCGACGTGCTCTCGCTTGACCAGAGTGGCGGTGCGGACGGAGCGGAGCCGGCGCGCTTCGGGGTCGACCGTGATCGAGCTGGTGACGGTGCCGGCCTCGGTGGTCGTCGTGCGCTCCGGCGGCAGGCTGCCGGTGGACCAGCCCTCGGGCCAGGACAGCTCGAGCTCGACGGTGTCCGTCGACGGGAAGTCGAGCATGACCGGGGTGAGGCGGCGCTGGGGATCGAGGGAGAAGGGGTTGGTGGTGACGGTGAGGGGGGCGGCCAGGCGCACCGAGGCCTCGTCGCCGACCACGTCCTCCTGCCGCTGACCCATGCTCCAGGTCACCCGGACCGTGCGGCCCGCGACGCTCTCCGAGACCTCGACGGCACCGACGTCGTAGCCCGGGAAGCGGTCCTCGAGCCAGGTGTCCCAGGCGCTAGTGGTCTCCTCCGGGGTGTCCTTCCAGCGCAGGCGGCGCCACGCCTCGTGGCCCGAGAGCTCCAGGCTGCCGGTACCCGACACGCGGCCGTCGGCGTCGAGCTGGAGGGCGAGCCGGGCGACCCGGGCGGAGGACGCGGCCGGGGTCGAGGGGGTGGTCAGCCACTCCGGCCTCTTGGTGTCCACCAGCAGGCAGGGCACCCCCTCGAGCTCGGGGGGCAGGGCTCCGAAAGCCAGGCTGCGGTCGGACGGGTCGAGGAACACCCGCTCCCCGTCCACCTCGGCGACCACGATCGCCCGCTCGAGCTGGCCGAGATTGGGGACCTCGGTGTTGACCCGCACCGAGTCGCAGCCCGAGGTCCAGCCGACGCTCGCCTGGACCTTGGCGACGTCGAGCATGTGCTGGAGCAGGACGGCCTTCTCCGCGTAGTCGCCGCGGCCGGCCGAGAGCACTTCCTCGGCGGTGGCGTCGCCGACGCCGACCCCAACGTAGGGCTCGGTGACCAGCTGGTCGCGCACGTACTCGTACAGGCGAGCGACGGCCTCGCGTCGGCCGGCGGCCGACGAGGTGAGCTCCTTGACCTTGGCGCCGACGCCGCCGTCGCGCAACCGGAAGCGCTTGTAGCCCCACTCCCGCTCCCCCTGGACCAACTTCACGGCGCTGCCCCACGACTCCAGGAGCTCGGTCCTGACGCTGCCCTGGTAGGCCAGCGGCAGCATGGTGACGCGCGAGGAGAGCACGTCGAACGGGAAGCGGTAGGGCTCGTCGGGGACCGGCGGCATGTCCTCCATGCGGAACGACACGGTCAGGCCGTGGGCGTCCTCGAAGCGGTCGGCGTCGATGCTGCGGTTGGCGAGGGTCTGCACGGCGTGGGGCTTGAAGGCGTAGCGCTTGGGGACGACGCACTGCAGCTCGCTCGTCAGGATCGGCAGCTCGCCCTGAAAGTACCACGGGGAGGGGTAGATGACCGAGTCGAAGTAGACCTTGTAGCGGTACTCGACGATCGCGCCGCGGGTCACCTCCGGTAGCGCGAAGGAGACGGTCGAGCGTTTGTAGTACTGGGAGTAGCGCTTCTCGAACACCGCGTCCTTCGGCAGCTCCACCACCGAACGGTCGGGGCGATGGGTGCGCGCCTCCAGGTCCTTCACGCGGAAGGCGGTGGACGAGAACAGGTCCACCGAGCCGTACTTCACGCCGTCGTCGGTGAGGATCTTGACCCGCCGGTAGACCTCCAGGTAGGAGGACAGGGCCTCCTCGTCCAGCACCAGGCGGCCCGACTCCGCCAGCACCACGGCCGGCGCCGTGGGGTGGTTGGCGAGACGTTGCAACGACCAGTCGCTGTCCGGGATGAGCGGCCACGGGGCGGCGTCGGCGAGACCGGCGAGCGCGGCCATGAGCGCGAGAGCGAGTGCCTTGATCCTCATGCTTCCTCCGGTCGTCGGCATGTTGCGGCGGGGAGTGTACCACTGTCGAGCACGCCGGGCTCACGGTGGTCTCATGACGGTGGGGACCGGGCGGGTGGACGCGGTGGACCTCGCGCGCCCGGCGGAGGAGGGGTTGGCGCTCCTCAGAACGGTGGCGCTCGTGGCACGCGGCGCCCCTGCGGGGGCCTCAGGCCCCGGGCGGCGGCACCGCGGCCAGCGGGCGGCCCCGGTCTCGGCGTCGCGGCGATGGTCGCGTCGCTCGGCGCCGGCTAC
>CAYTJW010000059.1:0-14039 GCA_964438135.1 uncultured Thermoanaerobaculia bacterium | reverse complement strand
ATCAAGGTCGGCGCGGCCACCGAGACCGAGATGAAGGAGAAGAAGGCGCGCGTCGAGGACGCCCTCCACGCCACCAAGGCGGCGGTCGAGGAAGGCATCGTCGCCGGCGGCGGCGTGGCCCTGCTCCGCGCCCAGGAAGTGGTCGAGGCCCTGCTGCCCGAGCTCAAGGGCGACAGCCAGACCGGCGCCAAGATCCTGCTCCGCGCCCTCGAGGAGCCGACCCGCCAGATCATCCTCAACACCGGCCTCGACGAGGCGGCGGTGATCGTCCGCGAGATCCGGCAGAAGGGTGGCACCATCGGCTACGACGCGGCCAAGGGCGAGATCTCCGACATGATCGAGGCCGGCATCATCGACCCGGCCAAGGTCACCCGCAACGCCCTCCTCAACGCCTCCTCCATCGCCGGCCTGCTCCTCACCACCGAGGCGCTGGTCGCCGAGATCCCCGAGGAGAAGAAGGAAGCGCACCCGCCCCACGGCGGCGGCATGGACATGTACTGAGGTCCTGAGAACCCACGGCCTCGCCCGAGACCGTGATTTCATCGTCCGTTCGGCCCGGGTCGCGAGACCCGGGCCGCTTCTTTTCTCCTCAGCGCCCGTCGAGCCAGGCGGTCGCCAACGGCACGACCTCCTCCGGCCGGCGCGAGGCCAGCAGCGCCGTTGGGACCGACGCGAGGGCGTCGGCCAGGGCCGCCGGCCCGAGCTCGACCAGCAGCCGGTCGGCCGGCACCCGGTGGCCGATGCGGTGACCGAGGTCGAGGGCCTGGGCAACACGCACCGCCTCGGCCGGGCGACCGGGGTCGCCGCCCGGCTCGCCCGGCGGTCCGAACGCCGCCCGCAGCACCCACCGCACCTCGGGCGTCGTCGCCATCGGCGGCGGGCCGAAGCGCATCCCGGCGCGGTCGCGGGGGGCCACCATGTGGGCCGATCGTCGCACACGGGAGACCGGCGAAACCCGGCCCGGGCCATGCTGGGCTGGATGCGTCGCCCGCTCGCGGTCCTGCACGAGCTCGGCCACATCCTCGACCTGCCGCACCCGTGGGAGCTGGGCGCCGACACCCGGAGCGTCATGAGCTACCCCTGGCGCTGGGCAAACTGGCGGTGGGACGACCCGGCGGCGTACCGCTTCGACGCCGCCGCCCGCCGCCACCTGCTGCGCGCGCCGGACGAGCTCGTGCGACCCGGGTCGGGACCGTTCGGCGCGGGGTGGCAGAGCGGCTCCCCCGTCACCGCCATGCCGTGACCGAGGTGACCCTCCTGCTCCCGCGATGGCCACTCGGCGGCTGAGGAAGCCCCTCCTCGCGAGTCGTTTACAATGGTGTCCGGATGGACGAGCGAGACCCCCACCAGGCCGACAGCCTCACCGCCAGGAGCCGCGCGCGGCGGCGACGGATCGTCGTCCACCGAGCCTCGAGCTTCGCGGACGCCGAGGAGTGGGACCTGGAGTTCTGGCAGAGCCGGACCCCGGAGGAGCGGCTGTCGGCGCTCGTCGCGATCCGCCGCGACGTCGAGGTCGTCCAGTCATCCCGAGACGCAGCTCGCCCAGAGGAGCCGTGAGCCGTGGACACGGTGCAGGACTTCGAGGACCTGCTGGAGCTCCTCGACCGGCACGAGGCCCGCTACCTCGTCGTCGGCGGCCTGGCCTTCATCTACCACGCCAAACCGCGGTACACGAAGGACATGCACCTGTGGGTTGACCCCGAGGAGGACAACGTCGCGCGCGTCAACGCCGCGCTCGCCGAGTTCGGCAGCCCCGAGCTGCTCGACCCCCTCGAGCCGGACGAGATCCTCCAGCTCGGGGTGGCGCCGAACCGAGTCGACCTGCTCCGCACGCTCGTCGGGCTGCCGTTCACCCCGGCGTGGGCCCGCCGCATCGTCGGCCGCTACGGCCGGGCGCGCGCCTTCTGGGTCGACCTCGACACCCTCATCGCCATCAAGAGCCGCGTCGACCACCCCCGCCACCAGGAGGACGCACGCATCCTCCGGCTGGTGCGCGATCGCCGGGCGGTCGACGACTGAGCGGTACGGTCGCCGCGGCGGCCCTTCCCGGCCGGCGGCGCTACCCTCCCTCATCCTCACGAGGTCCCGGTCGATGCCGCCCCGCCCCCGTCCGCTCGCCGCGTCGTCCCTCCTCGCCGCCCTCCTCGCCGCGGCCCCGGCCGCGGCCCAGCAGCCGGCCATGCTCGCCGACGTCTATCCGGGCGGCGAGAGCTTCGCGCCGACGTGGCTCACCCCCTTCGCCGGCCAGGTCTTCTTCTGGGCCAACGACACGGTCCACGGCTGGGAGCTGTGGCGCACCGACGGCACCCCCGCCGGCACGGCCCTCGCCTTCGACCTCGTGCCCGGTCCGGGGGGCGCGCCGCCCCATGGGGCCGGGCAGGTCGCGGTCGCCGGCGGCCGGCTCTAGTTCCCGGGCTCCTACCCCGGCCGAGGCGAGGAGCTGCTGGCGACCGACGGCATCTTGGGCGAGACGCGGGTCCACGACCTCGTGCCGGGGCCCGGCTCGTCGACGCCGTGGTTCCCCACCCCGGCCGGGGACCGCCTGTTCTTCTCGGCCAACGACCTGATCTCGGGCCGGGAGCTGTGGTCGGCCGACCTCGCCCTGCTCCGCGACGGCTTCGAGTCCGGCGGCCTCGCAGCGTGGGCCGTGGCCGTGCCGCGGCCGCAGGCCTTGCCGACGCCGGAGCGGTGACCGCCTACTCCGCCGCTCCCGCCTGCAGGACCCACTCCGCCACCGCCTCGAGCTGCGCCTCGGTCAGGGCGATGGGCGGCATCTCGGGGTAGTCCATGCGCTTGCGGCCCGGGGCGCGGACCCACTGGGCGAGGCCGGCCGGGTTGCCGGCGTAGGCCTGCGCCACCTCGGTCAGGGGCGGACCGACCAGGCGCGTGGCGCGGGCGTGGCAGCCGGCGCAGACCGAGCGGTAGACCCGTTCGCCCGGCGACAGCGCCGCCTCCTGGGGGCCGAGGCGGAGGGTTCCGGCCGCGGCCCGCATCTGCGCCGCCTGCACCGCCAGGCGGTGGTCCTCGGTGCGCACCGCCATCGCCGAGCGGTGCGCCGCGAGCGCCCCCTCGCGGTAGAGGTGGCGGGCGTAGGCCATGAAGACCACGGTCCCGCCGAGGAGGGCGACGATGGTCGCGTAGCGGCTCAAGGTGGCGGCCGGCGCGGTGGTCTCGCGCCACAGCAGCCACATCGCCGCCAGCGCCAGGCCGACCCCGGCCGCCAGGTTCCACAGCAGGGCCCAGGACAGCCCCTGCGGCGGCAGGGTGAAGAGCAGCAGCGGCCCGGCCACGAGCTGGAGGCCGGAGGCGCCGAGGGCGACCCCGGCCAGCTCGCGGCGCAGCGCGAGCCGGTCCAGCCGGGCGAAGACCCGCTCGGCCGGGAAGCCGGGGCGGCCGAGCCAGCCGGCCAGGAACAGGGCCGTCACCGCCACCGACGCGACCAGGAAGTGGAGGTAGCGGGGCAGCACGTTGGGCAGCGCCAGGGTCGACAGGAAGCCGTGCACGTCCGGCCAGCGCTCGGGGAACAGCATGAGGTTGACGTTGGCCAGGAAGATCAGCGGCACGACCAGGAACAGCGCCGCGCCCGCGGCGCCGAGGGCGAGGTGGAGGCCCCTGCGCCCGGCCAGCAGCCCCCAGCTGTACTTGTGGGCGTAGGTGAGGAGGAAGGCCGCCGCCACCAGCGGCACCATCCCCATCCAGGCGGTGCCGGTGAGGGCGTTGGCGCTGTAGAAGAACACCGTGTAGAGGGCGTTCATGACCAGCAGCGGGCCGACGCCGAGCACCACCGCCAGGCTCTTGTTGACCGTCACCGTGGCGGCGATCTCGGCCGCCAGGGCGTCGTAGTCGGGGTCGCGGCGGCCGCGCAGCTCGTACAGCAGGGTCAGCAGCGAGCCGCCGACCATCAGCGCCACGAACAGGATGTGGAGCAGGAACAGCAGCACGATCGCCACCTCGAGCAGCAGCGGGTCGGCCGGCAGCGGCAGGGGGAGGTCGCGGGGGGCAGGGACGGGTCCGAGCATCTCCACCTCCTCACGGCCCGGCGACGGCCGGGGCGAGCGCGGGCGCCACGGTCACGCCGGTGGCCTGCGCGCCGTCGACGGCCAGCGGCAGGCGGCGCAGATCGAGCAGGTAGTCGGCCAGGGCGCCGAGCTCGGCGTCCGAGCCCGGCGCCGGCGGCATGAACGGCCGTGCCCGGTGCATCGACGCGAGGTAGGCCTTGACCGTGTCGCGGTCCCAGGGGCCCGCCCCGTACATCACCTCGAGGCGGCGGAGAATGCCGTTGACGCCGGTGGTGGTGTGGCAGCGGGTGCAGGCGACCCGGAACACCTCCCGCCCGGCCTCGAGCCGGGTCGCGGGCTCGACCTCGCGCACCGAGACGTAGGCCGAGTGGGCCAGCACCCCCTCCTCCTCCAGCAGCGGGTACTCCTCGGCGCGGAGGCCGTTGGCGTACAGGTAGCCGCCGATGACCCAGGGCTTGCGGATGAACTCGCGCACCCGCTCGAAGGTCGCCAGGGTGAGCAGGGAGACGACGAAGGGGACCACCAGCAGGGCGCGCGGCACCGCCGTCGGCCGGGCCGCGCCAACCAGGGCCTGGAGCAGGACCGCGACCACCATCACCGCCAGGGCGACGCCGACCGCCCGGTGCCAGCGGGTGAAGTCCTGAGTGGTGAGGGCCACCGGCAGGTTGGCCCGCGCCCACTCCGGCACCACCCGCCAGTACCACGCCGAGCCGAGCGCCGCGACCGGCAGCCAGGCCAGGGTCCAGAGCGAGACGAAGCGCACCGCGCGGCCGCGCAGGTCGCGGTCCGAGCGGGCGAAGAGGACCACCAGGAAGAGGACGAAGGTGGCCGCGGTGACCATCGCCAGGGGCGTGCGGAAGGCGAGCTGGGGCAGGTAGAGCGGGTTGAAGACGCCGCTCAGGAAGGCCTTCGACCGGAGCCAGCTGCCCGGCTCCATCATGAAGCCGAGGATGGCGGTGATGACCGCCATGGTCACCCACGAGAACACCGACAGGGCGACGCCGAGGGCGACGTGGGCCCCCTTGCGGTCCTTCATCGGCTCCCAGGTCAGGGTGTAGGCCATGATCAGCACCACCTCGGCCACGAACACCAGCCACTCGAAGAACCAGGCCCAGAAGAAGACCCGGATCAGGCTGCCGATGGCGGCCGGGTTGACCAGCGAGGTGGAGACCCAGATGCCGACCCCGGACAGGGCGCCGACGCTGGTGGTGAGGATGAAGCAGACCAGCAGGACCCGCCGGGCGAGTTGGTCCCAGGCCTCGTCGCCGCGACGCATCCCCCACCACTCGAGGGCCGTCACCAGCGGCATGGCGCCCACCGCCAGCGGGTGGTTGAGGAAGACGTGGAACACCGCCACCGCCGCGATCAGCAGGCGGTTACCGAAGAAGTCGAGGTGAAAGACCGGGAAGTCCATCCCCACCCCCCTCAAGACGGCGCCATTCTACCGGGGCGCCGCCCGTACCCGTACCCGGTCGCGTCCTCGCGCGGTCCGGGCTTCTCCCCGCCCGCGCGCTGGTGTACTCTCCCCCCTGACGCTGGAGAGGAGGAGGACACTGCCCATGCCATTCGAGCTTCCCCCCCTGCCCTGGCCCAAGGACGCGCTCGCGCCCTTCATCTCGGCCGAGACCCTCGACTACCACCACGGCAAGCACCACCAGGCCTACGTCACCAACCTCAACAACCTGGTCCCCGGCACGGCCTTCGCCGAGGCCAGCCTGGAGGACATCGTCCGCCGCGCCGAGGGCCCGATCTTCAACAACGGCGCCCAGGTCTGGAACCACACCTTCTACTGGCACGGCCTCAGGCCGGGCGGCGGCGGCCAGCCCACCGGCGCCCTGGCCGAGGCCCTGGCCGCGTCCTTCGGCGGCTTCGACGCCTTCAAGGAGCAGCTCACCAAGGCGGCCGTGGGCCACTTCGGCTCCGGCTGGGCGTGGCTGGTGGCCTCGGCCGGCCGCCTCGCGGTCGAGAGCACGGCCAACGCCGGCTGCCCGTTGAGGGACGGCAAGACCCCGCTCCTGACCTGCGACGTCTGGGAGCACGCCTACTACGTCGACTACCGCAACGCGCGCCCGAAGTACGTCGAGGCCTTCTGGGCGCTGGTCAACTGGGACTTCGTCGCCGCCAACCTGGCGGCCGCGAGACAAGGAGGAGGAGCATGAAAGGCAACGAGCGTCTGATCGAGGTCCTGAACGGCCTGCTGGCCGACGAGCTGACCGCCATCAACCAGTACATGGTGCACTCCGAGATGGCCGACGACTGGGGCTACGAGAAGCTGCACGGCCTGACCGAGAAGCGCGCCATCGACGAGATGAAGCACGCCGAGAAGCTGATCGGCCGCCTCCTCTTCCTGGAGGGCCGGCCGGTGGTCTCCGAGCTGCGCGCCATCCACATCGGCGGCGACGTCAAGCAGCAGCTGGTCAACGACCTCGAGGCCGAGGCCGGGGCCATCACCGCCTACAACGACGCCATCCGCCTGGCGCTCGAGGTCGGCGACAACGGCACCCGCGACCTGCTCGAGGCGATCCTCAAGGACGAGGAGGACCACCTCGACCTGCTCCAGTCCCACCTCGACCAGATCGAGCAGATGGGGCTCTCGACCTACCTCTCCAAGCAGCTCGGCTGAGGCGGCCGCCGCGCCGCGGTCGGCGGGGCGCCGGCCGCGCGCGGGCAACGACACGACGGACGGAGGCACGAACGATGGCAACCAGAGTCGGCATCAACGGGTTCGGCCGCATCGGCCGGCAGGTGCTCAAGGCGATCCGCGACCACCACCCGACCACTCTCGAGGTGGTGGCGTTCAACGACATCGGCGACCTCAAGACCATGGCCCACCTGCTCCGCTTCGACTCCAACTACGGCCGCTTCGACGGCACGGTCGAGGTGGACGGGGACAAGCTGGTGGTGGACGGCCGGCCGATCACGGTCTTCAAGGAGACCGACCCCGGCAAGCTGCCGTGGGCCGACCTCGGGGTCGAGATCGTGGTCGAGAGCACCGGCCTGTTCACGATCAAGAAGGACGGGGTCAACAAGAAGGGCAAGACCGTCCAGGGGGCCGAGAACCACATCACCCGCGGCGGCGCCAAGAAGGTCATCATCTCCGCCCCGGCCGAGGGCGAGGACCTGACCATCGTCATGGGCGTCAACGACTCCGCCTACGACCCGGCCACCCACCACGTGGTGTCGAACGCCTCCTGCACCACCAACTGCCTGGCGCCCGCGGCCAAGGTGGTGCACGACCGCTGGCGCATCAAGCGCGCCTTCATGACCACCGTCCACGCCTACACCAACGACCAGAAGATCCTCGACCTGCCCCACTCCGACCTGCGCCGCGCCCGCGCCGCGGCGATGAGCATCATCCCCACCACCACCGGCGCGGCCAAGGCGATCGCCCTGGTCATCCCCGAGCTCAAGGGCAGGTTCGACGGCTACGCTCTGCGCGTGCCGACCTCGACCGTGTCGGTGGTCGACTTCACCGCCATGCTCGAGGCGCCGACCACCACCGAGGAGATGCGCCAGGCCTTCCGCGACGCGGCCGCCGGGCCGATGAAGGGCATCCTGGCCGCGGTCGACGACCCGCTGGTGTCGATCGACTTCAAGGGCGACCCCCACTCCTCGTCGGTCGACCTGCCCTTCACCCAGGTCCTGGGCAAGGAGGCGAGCGACTTCGTCAAGGTCGTCACCTGGTACGACAACGAGTGGGGCTACAGCGTCCGCACCGCCGACCTCGCCAACCTGATGGCGAGCCGGCTGTAGGCAGCGGTCGGCTGTCAGCTGCCAGCGATCAGCTCCCCCGCCCCTCCCCCAACCCTCGGGCGGGTGGGGGAAGCTGAGAGCTGAGAGCTGAAAGCTGCCCGGAATGGGGGAGCACCATGAGCAAGAAGACCGTGCGGGACATCGACCTGGCGGGCAAGCGGGTGCTGATGCGGGTCGACTTCAACGTGCCGATGAAGGACGGGGCGGTGACCGACGACAAGCGCGTCAAGGCGTCGCTGCCCACCATTCAGTACGTCCTCGACCAGGGCGCGTCGCTGGTCCTGATGAGCCACCTCGGGCGGCCCAAGGGCGGCCCGGACCCGAGCTTCAGCCTCCGCGCCGCGGCCGAGACCCTGGGCCGCCTGCTCGGCCGGCCGGTGCAGATGGCGCCGGACTGCGTCGGGCCCGAGGTCGAGGCGCTGGCCCGCGCCCTCGTCCCGGGCGAGGTGCTGATGCTGGAGAACGTCCGCTTCCACCCGGAGGAGGAGAAGAACGACCCCGACTTCGCCCGCCGCCTGGCGGCCCTGGGCGAGGTCTACGTCAACGACGCCTTCGGCTCCGCCCACCGCGCCCACGCCTCGACCGAGGGGGTCGCCCACCACCTGCCGGCGGTGTCCGGCTTCCTCATGGAGCAGGAGCTCGACTACCTGGGCCGCGCCACCACCGACCCGGAGCGGCCCTTCGTGGCCATCCTCGGCGGCGCCAAGATCTCCGACAAGATCGCGGTCATCGACAGCCTGCTCGGCCGCTGCGACACCCTGATCGTCGGCGGCGGCATGGCCAACACCTTCCTGGCCGCCGCCGGCCACGACATGGCGGACAGCCTGGTCGAGGCGGACGCGGTCGACACCGCCCGGGCCATTCTCGGCCGGGCCGGCGACCGGCTGCTGCTGCCGGTCGACGCGGTCGTGGCCGACCGTTTCGACGCCGAGGCCTCGAGCCAGGTGGTCGAGGTCGACCGCGTGCCGGCCGGCTGGCGGGTGCTCGACATCGGCCCGCGCACCGTCGAGCGCTTCGGCGAGGCCCTGCGCGGGGCGCGGCTGGTGGTGTGGAACGGGCCGATGGGCGTGTTCGAGATGCCCCGCTTCGCCGAGGGCACCTTCGCCATCGCCCGGCTCCTCGCCGCCTCCGGAGCGACCACCGTCATCGGCGGCGGCGACAGCGCCTCGGCGGTCAAGAAGGCCGGCGTGGCCAAGCAGATGAGCCACGTCTCCACCGGCGGCGGCGCCTCCCTCGAGTTCCTCGAGGGCAAGGTCCTGCCCGGCGTCGCGGCCCTCCTCGAGCGGTAGGTGCCACTCATCACAACCGCCCCCATCCCCAGCCCGCTCCTCACACCGCCCCAGCGGTTGTGATGGGTGGCGCTTCCCCCGGCTCGGGGCGGGGGACAGCGAAGCGGTGTCGGGGGCAGGGGCTGAAGCCCCTGCCTACGGCACAAGACGTTACGGTAGAACGTGTTCCACGTAGGCGCAGGCTTCACTGCGCCCCCAGGCGGCACCGGTGTCGGCCCCGGGCTCGGAGCGACAGGCCGCGGGGCTCGGACCTGGTCGTGCCCGGCGTCGCGCCATGCCTGGCGCACGCAAAAAAACGGGCGGGGCCGAAGCCCCGCCCGCGGTTGCGTCCTGAGTGGACCGCTGCTACTCGGGCATGACGGTCGTCGGGTCGGACGACACGTTGTCGAGCACCGAGCCGTAGGCGACGAAGGCGCCGCCGGCGGTCTCGGTCCACAGGTCGACGTAGCCGTTGACCGGCAGGAAGTCCTGGAACACGCGGTTGATCTGGGTGTTCTCCCACGGGTCCAGCTCGACGGTGATCATCTCGCCCTGCATCTCGCCAGCGGCGTTGTAGAGCGCCACGTGGACGGTGAGGGCCGCGCCGGTGCCGTTGAGCAGGCCGAGGTTGGAGCGGTAGTCCTCGTTCTCGGACATGAAGACCACGCGCACCCGGTCGTTGGCCTGGATCAGGCGGCTCGAGTGGAGGCCGGTGATCGACTGGCCGAAGGTGCCGTTCTCGGTCTGGTTGTAGGTCCGGCTCATGATGATGAGGTCGGTCGAGTCGGCCACCACGGCCAGGGCGCCGACCACCTCGTCCGCGCCGAACACCGCGTGCAGCACGTTCTCGTAGCGGACGCTGGCGCCCGCGGCGAGGGTGAACGTGTCCGAGGCGGTCGGGTTGGAGTTGTCGGTGTTGCGGGGCAGCCACAGGAACTGGTACTGGGCGGCCGCGTCGCCGGCGTTGTTGATCTCGGCGTCGGTCTGGAAGAACGAGCCCGCAGCGCCGGCCGCGTTGGCGGCGGCGGCGATGAAGTAGAACTCGTCGAGGGCAGCGAGCGGCTGGACGGTGACGTCGTGGCTCTCGCTGTCCGTGCCGTCGGCGTTGGTCACCGTCAGGGTGACGGTGTAGGTGCCGGCGGTGGTGAAGACGAAGGTCGGGTTCTGCTCGGTCGAGGTGCCCATGCCGCCGAAGTCCCACGCCCAGGTGGTCGGGGCGCCGGTCGACAGGTCGGTGAAGGTCACGGTGTCGTTCACCCGCGGGCTGGCCGGGGCGAAGCTGAAGGCCGCCACCGGGCCGGCGCCCGCCGGCGTCACGACCACGTCGTGGGTGACGGTGTTGGAGCCGGCCGCGTTGGTCGCGGTCAGGCTGACGGTGTAGGTGCCGGCGTTGGCGAAGACGAAGGTCGGGTTCTGCACGGTCGAGGTGCCCTGACCGCCGAAGTCCCACGCCCACGAGGTCGGGACGTTGGTGGACATGTCGGTGAAGGTGACCGTGTCACCCGCCATCGGCGCCGCCGGGGCGAAGCTGAACGCCGCCACTGGGGCGATCGGGCCCGAGCCCGGGTTGACCATGAAGTGCAGGTACTGGATGTTGTCGGTCTCGTCGACGCCATCGGGCGGGCAGTTGGCGTTGGTCGGGCAGTCCGGGTCGCTGGTGGTGTTGTACGCCCAGATGCTCGGGTAACCGCTGCCCTCGGAGGTGACCTCCCACGACTCGCCGGGGCCGGCGCTCGGGGCGGTGGTGAAGCTGCCGCGCACCTCGTTGCCGAAGGTGACGATCTGCTGCTTGATCCGCTCGCCGTCCTCGAAGGAGATCATGACGACCGGGACCGTCACGGCGTCGCCGAACTCGCCCGGGCCCATCGGGATCACGCCCGCGCCGGCGGCGTTGTTGGCGATGATCACCGCCACCGCGCCCGCCACCTCGGCGCCCAGCGCCTTGGCGCCGAACTCGCAGGAGCCGCGGTCGATGTAGGCGATGTTGCCGGCCTCGAAGTTGCGGACGTTGCCGCAGGCCTGGAAGTTGCCGCTGCCGTCCTCGACCGGCTGGATCTTGACGTTGTTGACCGCCCAGTCGATGAAGGGGGCCGTCGCGGCCCAGGTCGCCACCGAGTTGCCCAGCTCGCCGGCGATGTCAGCCGGCGAGTCGACCCGCACCACCGGCGCCGGCGGCGCCTCGGGGTCGAGGTCGACGTCGTAGTTGACGGTGACGGTCTGGTTCGGCACCATCGGCCCGACGTGGACGAAGAAGAAGTACATCAGGACGGACGGGTCGAAGAAGACCTGCGCGCCGCTCTCCTCGTCGGTCTCGAACTCGCCCTGGGTGGTTGCCCAGCTGCCCTCGACCGGGGTGGTACCGAGGGCCGGGGTGACGATCTGCAGCTCGACCGCCGGGTCCGGGCTCGGCCCGAGGTTGGTCACGGTGTTGACGATCGTGGCCCGCTGCCCCGCGGTGCAGGGATCGCAGGTCTGGTTCTCCACCGTCACGGCCAGGTCGGCCTGGGCAAAGGCGTAGGGCGCCGCCAGCGCCAGGGCGACCAGGGCAATGGCCAGTGGTCCCGTGGGTCGGACGTTTCGGTTCGCACGCGTCATTCGCCACCTCCAAAAGTTCGTTCCGGCGGAGTCTACCACGCCGCGCAACCCCCGCCAACCCTTGTCCAGGGGATTCCATTCCCCCGCGCCAGCTCGGCTCGGAAGTCGGGAATCGGCCGCCGCCGCGCCCCGTTGACGGAGTTGTCACGCCGGGCCGCGGGCACCATACTGGTGGCGCCCGACGGGCCCGGATTCCGGCCGCGTCATTCGGCGAGCACCCGCGGAGGTCACGACCATGCTGTTCGACCCGGTCTACCTGCTGTTCGTCGGCCCAGCCCTGCTCCTGTCCCTGTGGGCGTCATGGCTCACCAAGTCGCGCTTCAACACCTACTCGCGCATCGCCACCTCGTCCGGCCTGTCCGGCGCCGAGGCGGCGGCCCGCATCCTCGCCTCCGCCGGCATCCGCGACGTCACGGTCGGCCGCAGCTCCGGGCTCCTGTCCGACCACTACAACCCGATCACCAAGACCCTCAACCTGTCCGACGGCGTGTACGCCGTGCGCTCGGTGGCCGCGGTCGGCATCGCCGCCCACGAGGCCGGCCACGCCATCCAGCACGCCCACGGCTACAAGCCCCTGTGGCTGCGCTCGCTGCTGGTGCCGACCGCCAGCATCGGCTCCAGCCTGGGCTACATCGTCATGGCGGGCGGGCTGTTCCTGCAGTCGGCCAACATGGTCCTCCTCGGCGCGGTGCTGTTCTCGGCCGTGCTGCTGTTCCAGGTCGTCACCCTGCCGGTCGAGCTCAACGCCTCCAGCCGCGCCAAGCAGCTGGTGGCCGACCTCGGCATCGTCTACGCCGGCGAGCGCGACGGGGTGGCCAAGGTGCTCAACGCGGCGGCCCTGACCTACGTCGCGGCGGCGGTGTCGACCCTCCTGACCCTGCTCTACTTCCTGTTCCGCGCCGGGCTCATCGGCGGCAGCCGCGACGAGTGAGGCGGCGGTAGCCGGGGGAGGGGACATGGGCGAGGTCGATCCCGTCGTGCCGGGGCCGGCCGCCGTCAGCCGGGCCGTCGCCGAGGCGGTGGCGCGGCTGCAGGAGGAGTCCGGCTCCCTGGCCGTGCCCCTCGACGGCGTCGGCCGCTCCCGGCCGCTGCCGTCGAGGACGGCGGTGGTGGAGGCGGTCGAGCTGCTGCGGGCGGTCATCTTCCCCGGCTTCCACGGCCCGGCCGAGGTCGCCGCCGACACCCTCGCCTTCCACCTCGGCGCCACCCTCGACCGGGCCGCCCGCCTGCTCGAGGAGCAGGTCGGCCGGGGCCTGTGCTTCGCCTGCGACCGCCGCCACGGCGACTGCACCCTGCCCGAGTGCGAGGAGCGGGCGCGGCGGCTGACCGCCGCCTTCCTCCGCCGCCTGCCCGAGCTGCGCCGCCTCCTGGCCCTCGACGCCCTGGCCGCGTTCGAGGGCGACCCGGCCGCGACCAGCCCGGCCGAGACGATCTTCTGCTACCCCGGGCTCGACGCCCTCACCAGCCACCGCGTCGCCCACGAGCTCCACCGCCTGGGCGTGCCGATCATCCCCCGCATGGTCAGCGAGCACGCCCACAGCCGCACCGGCATCGACATCCACCCCGGGGCGGAGATCGGCGAGCGCTTCTTCGTCGACCACGGCACCGGGGTCGTGGTCGGCGAGACCTGCCGCATCGGCAACCGGGTCCGCCTCTACCAGGGCGTCACCCTCGGCGCCAGGAGCTTCCCGCTCGACGAGCACGGCCGACCGGTCAAGGGCCTGCCGCGCCACCCGCTGGTCGAGGACGACGTCACCATCTACGCCGGCGCCACCGTCCTCGGCCGGGTCACGATCGGCCGGGGCTCGACCATCGGCGGCAACGTCTGGCTGACCGCGAGCGTCCCGCCCGGCAGCCGCGTCGCCCAGGCCCGCCCGGCCCCCGAGCCCCTCCTCGACGGCGCGGGCATCTGACCTCCCCGGGGCGAGCGCCCCGTGGAGGTCATCCCGAGGAGGCGCCGCGGGCGCCGACGAGGGATCCCAGCCGGATGACCCCGTGGGCCGCAGGCGCCTGGGCCTCGCAGTCGGAGCGATCCTCGTCGCCGCCAGGGATTGCTCGCCCGAGCACGGCTTCCCGGCCACCCCGGGCTCGGCATGACATGTAACCGCTTCGCCCCGGAAGGGGTTCCTCGCCCGCCGTGCTCAGGCGACCACCCCGAGGCACGGGGTGACGGGAGGGCTGGGGCGCGCTACTGGAGCCCCAGGGCCGCGCCGCACTCCGACAGCACCGCCTGCTCGGCGGCCACCACGGCCTCCCAGGCCGGCGTGGCCTGGTGGCGGCGCAGCACCTCCCGCGCCGTCTGCGCCGCCAGCCAGCGGTCGAGACACGTCGTGGCGGCGGCGTCGGACCCGGCCGCCAGGCGTCGCCCCACCGCCTCGGCGCGGCTCGCCCGCTCGCCCTCGCC
>CAYTJW010000058.1:0-14333 GCA_964438135.1 uncultured Thermoanaerobaculia bacterium | reverse complement strand
TCTCCCTGCGCGAGGGAATTGTAACCGCAGGTCGGCGGCCGCGGTCAAGCGGATGGGCGGCGCCGCGAGGCGCCCTGGCGCCCCCGACCGGCGCCCGAGCGGCGGGGCGGCGAGCTCCTCTCTCGGCGGCGCGCCCTGGCGCGCGGCGGCCGCGGCGCTCGAGGGTCGATCCCCTGCGACCGCAGCTTCTCCTCGCGGGCCGCGAGCAGGGTGAGCGCCTGCTCGAGCCCGACCTCGGTCGGGTCGAGGCCCTTCGGCAACGAGGCGTTGACCACCCCGTCGGTGACGTAGGGCCCGAAGCGGCCGTCCCGGAGCTGGACCGGCGCCCCGCTCTCGGGGTGGCGGCCGAGCTCCGTCGCCGCGGCCGCGGCGCCCGAGCTGGTTCGCTGGCGTCGCGGACGGGGCTGCCTGAGCACCTCGACCGCCCCCTCGAGGGTGACCCGGCGCAGGGCGTCGTGGTCCGGCAGGCTGCGGCTGGTCCCGCCGGAGGACACGTACGGGCCGTACCGCCCGCACGCCGCCACCACCGGCTCGCCCGTGTCCGGGTGCGGGCCGAGCTCGCGCGGGAACGACAGCAGCAGCAGGGCCTCCTCCAGGGTCAGGCTGTCCGTGGTCATCCCCGGCCAGAGGCTGGCCATCCGCGCCTTCCCCTTGCCGCGGCCCTCACCGAGCTGGACGTAGGGGCCGAAGCGGCCGTTGCGCAGCGCCACCGGCTCGCCGCTGGCCGGGTCGACGCCGAGCGCCCGCCCGCCGCCGCCGGTCGTCTCGACCAGCTCCAGCGCCCTGGCGAGGGTGAGCTCGTCGGGGGCGAGGTCGTCGGGCACGGTGGCGCGACGGTCCGAGCCGCCCACCTGGACATACGCCCCGTAGCGGCCCACCCGCACCGCCACCTCCTCGCCGTCGGCGGTGGCGCCGAGGGGGAAGCGGGCCACCTCCTGCGGGTCGACCGCTGCCACCGAGTCCTCGACCAGGCGCTTCAGCCCCACCGCCGCCAGCCGGCCGTTGCCCCGCTCCGGCCCGAAGTAGAACTCCTTGAGCCACGGCACGTGCTCGCGCTCGCCGCGGGCGATGGCGTCGAGCTCGTCCTCCATGCGGGCGGTGAAGTCGTAGTCCACCAGCTCGGCCAGGTGCCTGGTCATGAGGTTGACGACCGCGAAGGCGGTGAACGACGGCACCAGGGCCGGGCCCCGGTGCCAGACGTAGCCTCGGTCCTGGATGGTCTCGATGATCGCGGCGTAGGTCGACGGCCGACCGATGCCCCGCGTCTCCAGCTCCTTGACCAGGGTCGCCTCGGTGTACCGAGGCAGCGGCTGGGTGGCGTGCTCGCAGGGCGTCACCCGTCGCGGGTCGAGCCGCTGGCCGCGCTCGAGCCGCGGCAGCTGGCGCTCCTCGTCCGCCGCCTCGCCGCCGTCCTCGTCGCGGCTCTCGACGTAGGCGCGCAGGAAGCCGTCGAAACGGATGACCTTGCCCTGCGCCTGCAGCGCGGCCCGCCCGAGGTCGCCCGCCTCGGCCTCGACGCGGACGGTGGTGCGGGTGCCGAGGGCGTCGCGCATCTGCGACGCCAGGGTCCGCCGCCAGATCAGCTCGTACAGGCGCCGCTGGTCCGCGGCGAGGGCCGAGCGCAGGCTGTCGGGGTGGGGGAAGCTGTCGCCGGCCGGCCGGATCGCCTCGTGCGCCTCCTGCGCGTTGCGGGCCCGGCTGGCGTAGGCCCGAGGCCGCTCCGGCAGGTAGGCGTCGCCGAACAGCTCTGCCACCTGCTGCCGGGCGGCGGCGATCGCCTGCCCCGAGAGGGTGGTCGAGTCGGTGCGCATGTAGGTGATGTAGCCGCTCTCGTACAGGCTCTGCGCCACCCGCATCGTCTTCTGCGCCGGGAAGCGCAGCTTGCGCGCCGCCTCCTGCTGCAGGGTCGAGGTCATGAACGGCGCGTAGGGGCGGGTGACGAACGGCTTGTCGGTCACCTCGGCGACCACGAGGTCGGCCTGCTCGAGGGCGCGGGCGACGGCGGTCGCGGTCGCCCCGTCGAGCTGCACCACGCGGCTGCCCTTGAGGCGGCCGGTCTCGTTGTCGAAGTCCTTGCCGACCGCGATCCTGCGACCGTCCAGCTCGACCAGGCGGGCCGTGACGCGCTCGCCCGGGCGGTCGCGCACCTCCAGCTCGGCCTCCACTCCCCAGTAGCCGGCCTGGACGAAGCGGATCCGCTCCAGCTCCCGCTCCACCACCAGCCGCACCGCCACCGACTGCACCCGCCCCGCCGACAGCCTCGGCTTGACCTTGCGCCACAGCAGGGGCGACACCTCGTAGCCGACCAGCCGGTCGAGGATGCGCCGCGCCTCCTGGGCCGTGACCAGTCGCTGGTCGACGTCGCGGGTCGACTCGAGGGCGTTGGCGATGGCCGCGCGGGTGATCTCGTGGAACACCATCCGCCGCACCGGCACCTTCGGCTTGAGCACCTCCACCAGGTGCCAGGCGATCGCCTCCCCCTCGCGGTCCTCGTCGGTCGCGAGGAACAGCTGGTCGGCCTGCGCCAGCCGCTCCTTGAGCCGCTTGACCTGCGCCTTCTTGGCCGCGGGGACCACGTACAGCGGCCGGAAGTCGGCCTCGACGTCGACCCCCAGCCGCGCCCACGCCTCGCCCTTGTGGGCGGCCGGGATCTCGGCCGCGGTCGACGGCAGGTCGCGGATGTGGCCGATCGACGACTCGACCACGAAGCCGCTGCCGAGCAGCTTCGAGATGGTCCGCGCCTTGGTCGGCGACTCGACGACGACGAGGGTCTTCGCCATGGCCCGTCAGGACAGCCGAATCGACCGCTCTTGTCAAGCCCCGGCGTGCCCGACTCCGCGGCGCGGCCCGGATCGAGCCGTCACCGTCGAGACCGGAGGCGGCTGGGCTATGCTGGGCGTGCAGCGGCTGCGCGAGCGCCAGTCGGCCGGCAGCTGGCGGCTCGCGACCGGCATGGGGAGGTGGAGCATGAGCAAGGGCCTGGTGATCGCCGCCGCCGCCCTGTCCCTGGTCGGGACGCCCGCCTGGGCCCAGGACGCCCCTGCCGCGGCACCGGTCGACTGCGCCGCGCTGCAGCAGGACCTCTTCGTCGACCTGAAGCAGGTCGTCAAGGCCGGCTGCACGCCGTCCCAGGCCCAGATCGCGAGGCTGCTCGACAACCCGGTCGGCAACTTCGTGGCCCTCCCGATCCAGTACGATGCCGTGCAGCTCGAGGGCCCGCGAGGCGGCATGTCGCAGACGGCGCACCGGCTCCAGGTCGTCCCCATGTTCCCCCTCAGCCTGGGCCGCGACTGGAACCTCATCAACCGCGCCGTCTTCCCGTGGCTCAGCGTGCCGGTCAACGAGGGTTTCGGCGACTGCATCGGCTACGGGCCGGGGGGGATCGACAGCTGCCCGAGCTTCCCCGACGCCCTCGCCGACCCCTTCGACCCCACCACCGGCTACGGCGACACGGTGTACGTGGCGCTGGCCTCCCCCAAGGAGGTCATCAGGGTCGAGTCGACCGGCGGGGCGGTGATCTGGGGGGTGGGCGCCACGACCATGTTCCCGACGGCGTCGGACGAGGTGCTGGGGACCGGCAAGTACGCGGCCGGGCCGGCCGGGGTGGTCGGCTACCTGGGGAAGAGGTGGGAGCTCGGCCTCTTCGCCCAGCACTGGTGGTCCGTCGCCGGAGCGAGCGAGCGCCGGGACGTCAGCATCTCGAACCTGCAGTACTTCCTCTACTACGTCCCGCCGTGGGACGAGGAGGCCCAGTGGCGGATCGGCATGAGCCCCAACTGCTCCTACAACTGGGAGGCGGGAGGGGACCGGGCGACCCTGCCCGTCGGCCTGGGGATCGCCAGGATGTTCGAGATCGGCGGCTTGCCGGTGAACGTGCTGCTCGAGGCCGACTACGCGGTGGTCCACCCCGAGGACAAGCCGTCGAGCCGCTGGGACTTCCGGCTGTACTTCACCCCCGTGATCCCGGCCTTCATGTTCTGACGACAGCCTCCCGGCCGGTCGAGGCACGGGTCTCCGCGGCGCCTCGACGGGCCGGTGGGATGCGGCTAGACTCGACGCCGGGGAGCGCGAGGGAGGCGTCACCATGGGGCCCTGGCTGATCGACGTCAACGACCGGGCCGAGCTCGAGAGGTGGCTCGGCGAGGCCGCCTCCGGGCGGCTGGCGATGGTGGTGCGCGGCGACGGGCCGGCGGTCCGCGAGCTGCTGCCGAACGTGCTCGACGCCGCCAAGCTCGACCCGGGCCGGGTGGTGCTGTGGGTCAAGGACCCCGCCCTGCTCGACGGCCTGGCGCCGGCGGAGGGCTTCGGCCGCGACCCGCGCCTGGTGGCGGTGGTGCTCGACCACTCCGGGCGCCCCGTGTCCTGGCTCTACGGCGACCAGGCGTCGGTGGCCGACGCCGACTTCGCCTTCGCCCGCGCCGGACGGGGGTGAGCGAAGAGCTGTCAGCGGTCAGCGATCAGCTGTCAGCTCCGCCGCCCGCCCGGGCGGGCACGGGCACCGACACGCGCCTCAGGGCAGCGCGGCGAGCGGGACGGGCATGATGTTCCAGGTGAAGCCGGACAGGCCGCCGGGGTGGGTGTAGAGGGTGGTCTTGACCGGCGCGCCGCCCTGCCAGACGTAGCGGTTGACCTCCGAGCGGCCGTCGTTGGCGACGTACAGCTCGTCGGCCCGGTTGCCGTCGAGGTCGGCCAGGATGGCGGCGTGCTCGAAGCCGGACGAGTCGCGGTCGACCGACTCCACGGACCAGGCGCCGCGAGGGTCAGCACCCGGCCGCAGCAGCCACAGGCCGCTCTTGTTGGTCGTCGCCACCATCTCCTTGCGGCCGTCGCCGTCCACGTCGCCCGCGATCAGGAAGCGGCACAGGGTGTCGGCCAGGGTGGCGACCCGGACCCCGGCGGCCGGGTCGGTGCCGGCGTCGAAGCGGCGGATCTCGACCTGGCCGCCCGACACCGCCTCGACCGACACGTACAGCTCGTCGCGACCGTCGCCGTCCACGTCCGCCACCAGGATCTCCTTGGCGTGGCGGTCGCCGAGCGCGGCCACCACCGCCCGCCCCTCGCCGCGGGCCGGGACGTAGCGCGTGACCTCGCCCGGCTGCGGCGTGCCGTCGAGCTTGTTCGGCAGGCTCGGGGTCGCGTAGACCTCGAGCACCCGGTCGCCGTCGAGGTCGCCCACCTCGACCTCGTGGACGATGGTGCCGGGGGTCCGGTCGAGCTCGGTGGCGGCGAAGCCGCCCTGGCCGTCCGGCCGCACCACCGCCACCACCCCCTGGTCGTGGGTCGCCACCACCAGGCACCTCGCGCCGTCGCCGTACAGGTCGGCCACCTCGACGTCGCGCATGCGCGAGAACTTGCCGCCGAAGTCCGCCTCCCACAGCACCCGCCGCTCGCCGCCCGGCCGGTGGAGGGCGAGCACCGCGCGGGTGCCGCCGGCGGTCAGCAGCCCCGGCTGGCCCGGGCTGGCCTCGTAGGCCATGGCCTTGTGGAAGACGTTGCTGGCCGGGTCGTCGAGGGTCCGCGCGCCCCAGCCCGCCGCGCCGGGGGTCAGGATCAGCAGCCGGGCCGGCTGCGGCACCGGCCCGGACGGGCCCTTCTCGAACCGGGCCAGGGCCAGCACCAGGGCCCTGTCCGCCGCGGGGGCAGGCTCAGGACCGGTCCCGGCGTTGCACGACACGGTCGCCACGACCGCGATCAGGGCTCCCCAGGTCGCTCGCTGACGCATGATGACGCTCCTTGCGCTCCGCTCGTCCCGCCGCCAGGCGGCGGCGGCGGCCCGCCAAGACTACAGGCTCGGCCGGCCCCCGTGCTAGACTCCCCGGCCCGGAGCAACGGAGGTCGCATGCCCCGTCTTCCCCGCCTGTCGTCCGTCGCCGCGCTGCTCGCCGTCGCGGCCCTCGGCGCGGCCTGCGGCCGCCGGCCGGCGCCGTTCCCGAACGGGCCGCACCCGATCATCGTCGTCGACGTCGACTCCCTGCGCGCCGACCACCTCGGCTGCTACGGCTATGGCCGGCCGACCAGCCCGAGCCTCGACGCCCTCGCCGCCGAGGCGGTGCGCTTCGAGTGGGCCTTCGCCCAGTCGCCGCAGACCGGCCCGTCGCAGGCCTCGCTCCTCACCGGCCTCTACCCCGGCTCGCACGGCCTGCTCGCCAACGGCGACCGCCTGGTGGACGAGGTCGAGACCCTGGCCGAGGCCCTCGCCGGCCACGGCTACCAGACCGCCGCCTTCGTCGACGGCGGCTTCCTCGCGCCCGAGCTCGGCCTCGGCCAGGGCTTCGCGAGCTACGTCTCGAGCCAGGGCGGCGGCCTCGACGAGGTCGGCCCGAAGGCGCTCGAGTGGTTGCGGGCCCACGCCCGCGAGAGCTTCCTCCTGCTCGTCCACACCTACGACCCCCACCCCCCGCACGCGCCGCCCGAGCCCTACCGCAGCCAGCTGCTGGCCGGGGTCGGCGAGCCCTCGGCCGGCTTCGAGCCGACCCCGGAGCGGCTCGAGCAGGCCATGCGCGCCTGGCAGGACGCGACGCCCCCGGCCGGCGCCCCCGGGCCGCTCGCCGCCAACGACCTCGAGTACACCAAGGCCCTCTACGACGGCGAGATCCGGCGGGTCGACGCCTGGGTCGGCGAGCTCGTCGCCGAGCTGCGCCGCCTCGGCCTCGACCGCACCGCGACCCTGGTCGTGGTGTCGGACCACGGCGAGGCCTTCCAGGAGCACGGCCGCCTGCTGCACGACACCCTCCACGCCACCGTCACCCGCGTCCCGCTCCTGATCCGCCTGCCGGGCGGGCAGAAGGCGGCGGTGGTCGGCAAGACCGTCGAGGTGGTCGACCTCATGCCGACCCTGCTCGAGCTCGCCGGCGCCCCGGTGCCGGCCGTGGTCCAGGGGCGCAGCCTGGTGCCCCTCATCCTCGGCACCGCCACCCCGCCCTTCCGCGCCTTCGGCGAGACCCCGCTCGGAGGCGGCCAGCGCTACGCCGCCATCGACAGCTACCGCCTGCTGCTGTGGCAGGACGGCGACCGCGCCGAGCTCTTCGACCTCGGCCGGGACCCCCTGGAGCAGGTGGACCTGGCCGCGGCCGAGCCGGAGCGCGCGGCCGTGCTGCGGCGGCAGCTGGAGGCGTGGCAGGAGGAGGTCAAGCGCACCTCCTTCGGCGCCGGCGCCGCCCAGCCCCTGGCCGACCAGACCCTGGAGCAGCTCAAGAGCCTCGGCTACGTCCAGTAGCGGGCCCAGGGCCGCCGCGCCCGGCACCGCCGGCGGTGGACAACGCCGCCGCTCCGCGCTACCGTCGCCCGCGCTCGCGGCCCGGCGAGACGGGCCGAGACCGGGAGGCCGGCATGCGACTCGAGTCCCCCCGCACCACCCTGATCCTGGCGGTCGCCCTGGCGACGGTCCTGACCGCGGCCTCGGCGGGCGCCGGAGCGCCCCCGGACTTCGTCCTCAAGGACCTCCAGGGCAAGACCTTCCGTCTCTCCGACCACCTCGGCAAGGAGGTCGTCTACCTCAGCTTCTGGGCCACCTGGTGCGTCCCCTGCCGGCGCGAGCTGCCCGAGCTGCAGACGATGTACGACGAGCTGGCCGCGCAGGGGTTCCTGGTCGTCGCGGTCAACACCGACCCGCCGGCGAACCACGGTCAGGTCAAGCCTTGGGTCGCGCAGCGCAGGTTCACCTTCCCCTTCGTCCTCGACCCGGACAACAACGTCCTCGACACCTTCAACCCCTCCCGCGCCCTGCCCTTCGGCGTGCTCATCGACCGCCAGGGCAACCTGCACCAGACCTACGCCGGGTACCGCACCGGCGACGAGACCCTGCTGCGCCAGGAGGTGGTCAAGCTGCTCGGTCAGGGCGACGCGGCCGCCCCGGCGGCTGCCGCCGCCACCGAGGCCGGCGGCAATGGCTAGGGCTGCCCTGGTCGCGGCGGCCATCCTGACCCTGGCGGCGCCGCTCGCGGCCCAGGACGACCCGACCGAGGAGGCCGGGAGCGAGCTCCGCCTGCTCGGCACCAGCTCCACCCTGATCGAGGTCAACGACACCCACGAGGACGAGCCCGGCGGCGAGGAGTACCACAAGCTCAGGGAGGTGCTGAGCCTCAACCTGGCCTGGTCCGACTTCACCCTCGGCGTGCAGGGCCAGTACGTCGGCTACTCGGTCGCGACGGACCAGGTGGAGCCGGGCGACCTCGACCGGGTCTACGAGGGCCTCGAGCTGCGCAAGTACTACCTCGAGTACCTCAAGGAGCGGCTGTCCCTCCGCCTCGGCACCTTCTACACCTCCCTCGGCCGCGGCCTGACCCTGTACGTGCAGAAGAACGACGTGCTCGGCTTCGACGAGCCGGTGCGCGGCGGCACGGCCAGCGCCACCCTCGGGCCGGTCGAGCTGACCGCCCTCGGCGGGCGGGTGTCCGAGCCGCTCCTGCAGGCCCAGTTCAACCGGACCTTCGAGGACGAGATCTACGCCGGCCACGCCCTCCTGCGCCTGCCGCGCGAGCTCTACCTGGGCGGGTCGTACGTCAGCGCGGAGCTGGCCTCGACCAGCCCGCTCCACGGCGACGACCAGGTCGACACCTGGGCGGTCGAGGGCGGCGGCTACGGCATCGCCGGCTTCCTCGACGCCCACGCCGAGTGGGCCGAGATGGAGAAGGTCGAGCGGGGCCGGGAGAAGGACGGCTGGGGCCGCTACCTGGCGCTGTCGTCGACCTTCGGCCCGGTCACCCTGCTGGCCGAGGCCAAGGACTACTGGAGCTTCGCCTACCGCTACAACACCCCACCCACCGCCGGGGTGACGACCGAGTTCTACGACCACAACGACGTCAAGGGGGGGCGGTTGAAGGCCGGCCTCGACCTGGCCGCGACCGGCACCCTCGTCGAGGCGAGCTGGGGCGACTTCGACTCCCACCGCGAGCCCGGCACGCTGGGCGCCAACGGCGACGCCCAGCGCGAGTGGTACCTCGGCCTGCAGGAGTCCTGGCGGGACGTCTACCTGGAGGCGAGCTGGTTCGAACGCGACCTGCCGGACCGCGGCATGGAGGAGCGGCACGTCGTCGCCGACCTGCACCTGACCGTGGCCGACTTCAGCGACGTCGTCGTCGGCTTCGACGGCCGGACCGAGGAGAGCTTCGTCCGCAGCGAGCTCGACCGCTACCACCTCACGTTCACCCGCTCGCCCTGGGGCTCGATCGGCCTCCGCTACGCCACCGACGAGATCAGCTTGCCACCCACCAGGCGCGACTACTGGGGGGGCGAGGTGCAGGTCCTGCCGGTCCCGACCGTCACCTTCACCCTCTTCGTCGGCGCCGACCCCGGCGGCCTGGTCTGCTCCGGCGGCCAGTGCCGGGAGATGCCGCCCTTCGACGGCATGCGGTTCGAGGTGGAGTGGCGGTTCTAGCGAGCGGTCAGCGCTCGGCTGTCAGCGGTCGGCTCCGCCGCCCACCCACCGCGACACCGGCCCGGGCGGGAACCCGCACTTTGTCGCGAGCCGGATTGCGGCTATCCTGCTCGGCGCTGCCCGCGCCGGGCAGCGCCTCGACCGGGAGGTCACGATGACCCGACGCCCCGCGCCCACCCTCGCCGTCGCCCTGCTCTCGACTCTCGCTGCCACCGCCGCGCCCGCGGCGGAGCGGGTGGTGCTCGCCGAGTACTTCACCAACCTCTATTGAACGGTCTGCATGGCCACGGGTCCCGTGGTCTCCGGCCTGGTCGACGACAACCCCGACCGCCTCGCCCTGGTCGAGTACCACGCCAACCCCGACGGCTACGACACCGCCTGGGGCCAGGAGCGGGCCGAGGCATTCTACGGCGCCGCCAGCGCGCTCCCGTTCCTGGCCTACGACGGCAGCTACAGCTACCCGCCGGAGGACTTCGGCTGGGGCCTCGAGCAGCGGCTGGGCGAGTCGACCGACGTCACCATCGCCCTGTCCGGCGCCCAGGTCCAGGGGGCGGAGTGGCAGATCACGGCCGTGGTCTGCGTCGAGCCCGGCGGCCGCGACAAGGGCATGCGGGTGTACACCGCCCAGCTGCTCGACCACTTCCCGAACCCGCCCGACCACTCGCGCAACTGCTTCCGCCAGGCGGCGCCGACGGTCGACGTCGAGGTCGCCGCCGGCACCTGCGCCACCGTCACCGGCACGATCGTGCTCGACAGCGCCAGCGCCGCGGACACCGGCAACGTGTCGATCGTCGCCTGGGCGCAGGAGCCGGCCAGCGCCTGGCCGGCCCAGGTCTACCAGGCGGCGCAGATGCGCTGGCCCTTCCCCAACTCCGAGCCGGCCGAGCCCGAGCTGCCGCGCGAGCTCACCCTGCCGGTGCCCCTGTTCACCGCCGCCGGCAGCGCCTGGGGCCAGGACGCCACCACCGCCGCGGTCGCGGCCTCGAGCGCGGCCCAGGTGCAGGCCACCTACCGGGTGCTGTGCGGCGACACCACCGGCCTCCACCCGTCGGGCCAGGCCTCGGCCGCCTCGCCCTTCGCCACCGTCGCCCGCGACGAGCACAGCCTGCCGGTCTTCGTCGCCGGCGACGGCGAGCAGCAGGTGCTGCTGTGCGACTACGGCGGCGAGCGCACCTTCCCGAGCTCGAAGTGGGGCGTCGCCAGCGAGGGCGGGCCGGTGCCGGTCCCCGCCTGCGACGGCACGGTCCGGCCGTCCGGCCCGACCGGGACCGAGGCCGAAGGCCATCTGGTGCTGTTCGACGCCGCCGCCGCCACCGCCTACGACTTCTGGCAGGCGACCACCGACCGCCAGGGGGAGTGCCAGAGCCGCGGCGGCGGCCGCACCGGCACCGAGATCCTGGAGGCCGGCCGGGCCGACTTCGCCGCCCTCCACGGCGAGGGCGCCAACCCGCGCGGGGTGCCCGGCGCCCGCCCCTCCGGCATCCCCCTCCTGGCGGGCGCCCTGCTGCCCGAGGACGTCGCCTCCGGCGTCGTCGCCCACGCCCTGGCGGTGGCCCTCCCCGGGCCCCGCAACTCGAGCCCCGACCCGGCCCAGCCGCTCGACGAGGACGTCCTCTACCCGGCAGCCGGCACCGACTTCGACCACTACAGCACCAACCCCGACGCCCTCGCCTGCGGCCAGCGCCTGCGCCTGCGGAGCTCGCTGGTCGACGCCGACGGCCGGCCGCTCGACGAGTCGGCGGCCGGGCCGCTGGCGCCCATCACGCGCATGGTCCTCGCCGCCCTCCGTGCCCACGGCGCCTACGTCGTGGGGCACGCGCCAACCCTCACCCTCTACGCCGAGGACGTCCACACCGCCGTGCTCGACCTCGCCGCTGACGACGTCAACCGGCTGGTCGGCCAACCGGTCGGCATGCCGCTGCCGGCGGGCAAGACGAAGTGGCAGACCGTGGTCGACCGCCTGCAGCAGGACCTGTCGGGCATCCCCTTCGCCCAGGGCACATGCGCCGGCCCGTCGTCGGTGGTGGTGACCGCCAACTTCGAGGTCGTCGAGCCGGTCGCGGACCCCCACGCCTGCACTGCGCCCGCGATCACCGGCCAGCCCGAGGGCGCCACCGCGCCGCCCGGGGCCAGCGTCACGCTGACGGTGACCGCGACCGGCAGCGAGCCCCTCGCCTACCAGTGGTACGAGGGGGTCGCGGGCGACAGCTCCAGCCCGGTCGCGGGCGCCACCGCCGCCAGCTTCACCACCCCGCCGCTCGACGCGAGCGCGACCTTCTGGGTGCGGGTCAGCAACGACTGCGGCGAGGCCGCGAGCGACGCCGCCACCATCACCGTGACGTCGTCCGAGCTGCCGTTCGCGGCCCTCCTGCCGGCGGTGTCGCACGCGCCGGGGGCGGGCGGGACGCTGTGGCGGACCGACGTGGCGGCGGTCAACCCGGGCTCCGAGCCGGCGACGGTGGAGCTCCGCTTCCTGCCCTCGTCCGGCGGGGAGGGGTTGACCGCCTCGCTCGGTCTCGCCGCCGGGGCGGCGGTCGAGTGGGGCAACGTCCTGGAGTCGGTGTTCGGGCTCGCCGCCGACGCGGTCGCGAGCGGCAGCGTCGCCGTCGCCTCGTCCGCGCCGCTGGTGGCCGTCGCCCGGACTTACAACCAGACCCCGGGCGGCACCTACGGCCAGAGCCTGCCGGCCCTGCCGCACGACGCCGTCGAGCTCGTCGCCGGCCGGGTCGGCCACCTCGTCGGCCTCAAGAAGAGCGCCGACTACCGGACCAACCTCGGCCTCGCCAGCGCCGCCGAGGAGGGGGCCGCGGCCACGGTGCGGCTGCTGGACGCCGCCGGGGCCCAGCTCGGCGGCCCGCTCGAGCTCGAGCTCTCGGGACCCGGCTGGCGCCAGGTCAACGACCTCTTCGCCGCCGTCGGCGCTCAGGGCCAGGACGTCGCCCACGCCACCGTCGCGGTCTCCCGCGGCGCGGCCTGGGCCTACGCCTCGGTGGTCGACAACCGCTCCGGCGACGGCACCACGGTGCCGGTCCTGGTCGCGGCCGGGGAGTAGCGGCGCTGGCCCCGGAGCCCGCGCCGCGCCCGATCCTGCTGCTCGGGGTCGGCAACGTCCTGTGCCGGGACGACGGGGTGGGGGTGCGGGTGGTCGAGGCCCTCGGCCGGCGGGAGTGGCCGGACGACGTGGAGCTCCTCGACGGCGCCACCTCCGGGCTCGACCTGGTCAGCCTCGTCGCCGGGCGGCGCAAGGTGGTGGTGGTCGACGCGGTCTCCGTCGACGCGCCGCCCGGCACCGTCGTCCGCCTCGAACCCGATCGCCTGGGGCCGATCGAGGTCTCGGTCTCGGCCCACGACCTGGGCGTGCGGGAGGCGCTGGCGGTGGCCCGCGAGCTCGGCCTGGCCCCGGCCGAGGTGGTGATCCTGGGGGTGGTCCCGGCCGAGGTCGACTGGGGCCTCGAGCTGACCCCGGCGGTGGCCGCGGCCGTGCCGCGCCTCCTCGAGCTGGCGGTGGCCGAGGTCGAGCGCAGCCGCTGAGGCGGCAGCCGCCGCGGCGCCGCGCCCCGACGGCGGCGGTCAGAGCGGCGGCGCCACGCGCCCCGGCTCGAACCAGGCGAAGAAGCGGTCGAGCTGCTGCCGGCGGGACGGCTCCAGGTAGTCGAGGTTGCCGCCGCGGTCGATGACCTCCCAGAACCCCGCCTCCGCGACCGCCTCGAGCTCCCGGCGGATGCTCTCCAGTCGCTCCGGCTGCTCGTCCGCCATGTCGGCGAAGATCCGCCGCGCCAGGTCCTCGGCGCCCTCGCGCAGGTAGTAGGTGGCGAGCTTGAGCTGCGCCTTGCGGACGCCGCGCAGCGACCGCTCCTCGGCGGCGGTCTCGGCCGCCCGGTCGACCTCCAGGAAGACCGCCAGGATCGCGCCCTCCTCGGCGCAGCCCGCCTCGTGCGCCGCCTCGCACAGCCGGCACAGGTCGTAGGCCGCGGTCTCGGTGACGAAGGCCAGGCCGGCGGCGTTGGCGGTCTGGCCGTAGTAGGCGAAGTGGCCGGCGACGCGCACCGCCTCGCGGTCCCAGCCGGCGGCCACCACGCGCTCGGCGAGCTGGCGGTACTGGTGGAGGACGTTGTAGGCGGTGCGGACGTCTGCGGAGTTGACCGCCCCGCGGAGGTAGGTGTTGAAGAACTTGACGACCAGGTCGAGCACCGGCCGGTCCTGTCGGTCGACGGCCCTCTCGCCGATGGTGCGGCTGTTGATGGCGATCAGCTGGGCGATGTCGCGCATCCGGTTGAGACACTCGGTGAAGATGGTCTGGTACTGGCGCAGGACCTTGTACTCGAGCCAGGTGCGACCGGCGACGAGGTCGTCGAGGCCGCCCCTGGACATGACCATGAAGTCGGGGTTGGCGAGCAGCCGGGGGCCGACCGCGAACCACCCGGCCGGCAGCCCGGCCTTCCGCTCGAGCACCTGGGTGACGAGGTCGCGCAGGGCGTCGACCGCCCGCGAGGCGATGATGCGGTCCTTGTTGGAGACGCAGTTCATCGCCACGTCGGCGAGCTGCTCGACGCCCTCCAGCACCAGCCCCTGGCGCTGGTCGCCGGGGGCCGACCGCGGCGCCGCGGCCAGCGCCTCGGCCACGGCGTTCGCGCGCAGCCGGGCGACGACCCGCTCCGGGTCCAGGAACTGGAACACGTAGACGAAGTACGGCACCAGCACCAGGATCGCGGCCGTGACCATGACCACCGTGCCGGCCACCAGGAAGCGCGGCGCCGAGGCGGCGTGGACGACGAAGGTCGCCCACACGCAGTGGGTCGAGGCGACGACGAAGAAGCCGAGCACCAGCAGGTTGGTGCGGTCGCGGAAGAACATGTCCGCCACCCGCGGGGTGTAGCGGGTGGCGGCGAGCTGGACCACGATCGAGACGACGGTGATGGCGATGCCGAGGATCGCCACCACCACCTCCGGCATGTTG
>CAYTJW010000057.1:0-14566 GCA_964438135.1 uncultured Thermoanaerobaculia bacterium | reverse complement strand
CGGGGCCCGCGTCCGTCCCCGACGGCTACTTCTCGACCCGCTCGCGGAGGGTCTTGCCGGGCTTGAAGTGGACGTACTTCTTGGCCCGGATCGTGATCTTCGCGCCGGTCGCCGGGTTGCGGCCCGCGCGCTGACCGCGGCGCTTCGCCGAGAAGGTGCCGAAGCCGGGGATGGTCACCTTGTCCGGCTCGCGGCCGGCGAGCGCGGCGGCGATGATCCCCTTGCCCGGCTGGGCCGAGAACAGCGCATCCAGGACCTCGGCCGCCTTGCCCTGGCTGAGCCCGGTCTTCTTGGCGAGCTGCATCGTCATCTGCGTCTTGTTCACAGGCACCTCCTCGCCCTCGTGCGGGTTGTCTCGATAATGGACCGCCCGGCGCGGGGTGTCAAGCCGACCTCGCCCCGCTCAACGGTTCGGGGAGGAATGGCGCCACCGGCGGGCGGCGTTGTCGCAGCAGGCAGGAGGTGAGTGCCATGGACCCGAGGTTGCGAGGACGGCGCGCGCTGGTCACCGGCGCCTCGCGCGGCATCGGCCGTGCCATCGCCCTGTCCCTGGCCGAGAACGGCGTCGACGTCGCCATCAACTACCTGCGCAACCGCCCCCACGCCGAGGAGACCGCAGCCGCGATCGAGGCCCGCGGGGTCCGCGCCCTGGTCGTCAAGGGCAACGTCGCCAAACCCGAGCACGTCGACCGGATCTTCGCCCGCATCCTCGAGGCCTGGGGCGGCCTCGAGCTGCTCGTGTCCAACGCCGCCTCGGGCGTGCTGCGGCCCGCGCGCGACCTGACCCTGCACCACTTCCACTGGGCCATGGACATCAACGCCGCCGCCCTGCTGCCGCTCACCCAGGGGCTGATCCGCCTGCCCCCGGCGAGCGGCAAGGTCGTGGTGGCGGTGTCGTCGCTCGGCGCCACCCGCGCCATCCCCAACTACACCGCCGTCGGCGCCTCCAAGGCCGCCCTCGAGTCGATGGTCCGCCACCTCGCGGCCGAGCTCGGGCCGGAGGGGGTCCGCGTCAACGCAGTCTCCGCCGGGACGGTGGACACCGACGCCCTCGGCCACTTCCCCAACCGCGAGCAGCTGCTGCGGTCCACGCGCGACCGCACCCCGGCCGGCCGCCTGCTCGAGCCGCAGGACGTCGCCAACGTGGTGGTGTTCCTGTGCACCGACGACGCGTCGATGATCCACGGCCAGACCCTGGTCGTCGACGGAGGCTACTCGATCGTCGCCTGACGGGGAGCCACGGGCTCGACCGAGACCCTATCCCCCGCCGACGCGTGGCGCTGCCAGCAGCGGGCTCAGGAACTGGCCGGTGAACGAGGCGGCGCAGCCCGCCACCTCCTCGGGGGTGCCGGCCACCACCACCTCGCCGCCCTTGTCCCCGCCCTCGGGGCCGAGGTCGACGATCCAGTCGGCGGTCTTGATCACGTCCAGGTTGTGCTCGATCACCACCACCGTGTTGCCGAGGTCGGCCAGCCGGTGGAGGACGACCAGCAGCTTGCGGACGTCGTCGAAGTGGAGGCCGGTGGTCGGCTCGTCGAGCAGGTACAGGGTCTGGCCGCTGCCCCGCTTGGCCAGCTCGCGGGACAGCTTGACCCGCTGCGCCTCGCCGCCGGACAGGGTGGTCGCGGGCTGCCCGAGGCGGACGTAGCCGAGGCCGACCGCGATCAGCGTGTCGAGGATCCGGGCCACCCGCGGGATGGCTGCGAACAGCTCGCGCGCCTCGTCCACGGTGCGGTCGAGGACGTCGGCGATCGACAGGCCCTTGAAGCGGATGTCGAGCGTCTCCCGGTTGTAGCGCCGGCCCCGGCAGAGGTCGCAGGTGACGAAGACGTCGGGCAGGAAGTGCATCTCGATCCGGATCTGGCCACCGCCCTCGCAGGCCTCGCAGCGGCCGCCCTTGACGTTGAAGCTGAAGCGCCCCGGCCCGAACCCCCGGGCGCGGGCGTCGGCGGTGGCCGCGAACAGCTCGCGGATGGGGTCGAAGAGCTTGGTGTAGGTGGCGGGGTTGGACCGCGGCGTGCGCCCGATCGGCGACTGGTCGATGGCGATCACCTTGTCCAGGTTCTCGACCCCCTCGACCGCCCCGTGCCGGCCCGGTCGGGCCAGCGTCCCGTACAGCTGGCGAGCCACGGCCTTGTGCAGGATCTCGTTGACCAGCGTCGACTTGCCGGAGCCGGAAACGCCCGTGACGCAGACCACGCAGCCGAGCGGGAACTGGACGTCGACGCCCTTGAGGTTGTGCTCGGCCGCCTGCCGGACCAGCAGGCGGCGGCCGTTGCCGGACCGGCGGCGGGGGGGCACCGGGATGCGCTCGAGGCCGGCCAGGTAGCGGCCGGTGAGCGAGCCCGGGACGGACTCCAGCGACGCGGGCGGACCCGCGGCCACCACCCGGCCGCCGCGGCTGCCGGCGCCGGGGCCGAGGTCGATGACCCAGTCGGCGGCGCGGATGGTCTCCTCGTCGTGCTCGACCACGACCACCGTGTTGCCGAGGTCGCGCATGTCCATGAGAGTCCTGAGCAGGCGGCGGTTGTCGCGCTGGTGGAGACCGATCGACGGCTCGTCGAGGGCGTACAGCACCCCCATCAGCTTGGACCCCACCTGGGTGGCGAGGCGGATGCGCTGGCTCTCGCCGCCGGACAGGGTGCTCGCCATCCGGTCCAGGGTCAGGTAGTCGAGGCCGACCGCGACCAGGAAGCCGAGGCGGTCGTGGACCTCGCGCAGGATCTTGCGCGCGATCTCCCGCCGCCGCGGGTCGAGGTCGAGGCCTTCGAACCACTCCAGGGCCAGGTGCACCGGCAGCGACGAGACCTCGCCGATCGAGCGGCCGGCGACCTTGACGGCGAGCGCCTCGGGCCGCAGGCGCAGGCCGCCGCAGGACGGGCACGGCGCGAACGACATGTACCGCTCGAGCTCGCTGCGCACGTCCTCGGACGTGCTCTCGCGGTAGCGACGCTCCAGGCGGGCGGCGCACCCCTCGAACCGGTCGCGGTAGCGGTAGGCGCCCTTGCGCCCCTCCCAGACGAACTCGAGCTCCTCCTGCGAGCCGTACATGACGAAGCGGCGCACCGCCTCCGGCAGGCGCCGCCACGGCGTGTGCAGGTCGAAGCCGAGGGCGGCCGCGGCCTGCTCCAGCTCCCGCCGCAGCCACGAGTGGGAGCCCGGCACGAGCACCGCCAGGCAGCCGGCGGCCAGCGACCGCTCGGGGTCGACGACCAGCTTCTCCGGGTCGACGGTGCGCTGGAAGCCGAGCCCGGAGCAACCCGGGCAGGCCCCCTGCGGCGAGTTGAACGAGAACAGGCGCGGCGACACCTCGGCGTAGGAGAAGCCGCACTCGGGGCACGCGTGGCGGGCCGACAGCACCAGCTCGTCGCCGCCGGCGACGGCGATGCGCACCAGCCCCTCGCCGACCCTGAGCGCCGTCTCGAGGGAGTCGGCCAGACGCCGACCGAGACCCTCGCGCACCGACAGCCGGTCCACCACCACCTCGATCGAGTGCTTGCGCTGGCGGTCGAGGTCGGGGGCGCTGGCGGCGTCGACCACCTCGCCGTCGACCCGGGCGCGGACGAAGCCCTCGCGCACCATCTGCTCGAGCACCTTGCGGTGCTCGCCCTTGCGCGCCGCCACCAACGGCGCCAGCACCATGAAGCGGGTCCCCGGCGCCAGGGCCAGCAGCCGGTCGACCATCTGCTCCACCGTCTGCGGCTCGATCGCCAGGTCGCAGCGCGGGCAGTGGGGCACCCCCACCGACGCCCACAGCAGGCGCAGGTAGTCGTGGATCTCGGTGACCGTGCCGACGGTCGAGCGGGGGTTGCGGGAGGTCGTCTTCTGCTCGATCGAGATGGCCGGGGACAGACCCTCGATGGTGTCCACGTCCGGCTTCTCCATCTGGTCCAGGAACTGCCGGGCGTAGGCCGAGAGCGACTCGACGTAGCGACGCTGGCCCTCGGCGAAGAGGGTGTCGAAGGCGAGCGACGACTTGCCCGAGCCCGACACGCCGGTGATCACCACCAGGCGGTTGCGGGGGATGGTCACGTCGATGTTCGCCAGGTTGTGCTCGCGCGCACCGCGGATGACGATCGCGTCCTGCATGGTGCTCGGGCGTCAGCCCGACCCCGCCAACGCCGGCGGCGTCTGACCCTATTCCGGGGGCGTCCGCCGACCTCCCTCCTTCATCTCCTGCTCCATCTCCCGGTCGCGCACCCGCCGGCGCAGCGTCTCGCGCTTGTCGTGCAGCTGCTTGCCGCGGGCCAGGGCGATCTCGACCTTGACCCAGTTGCCCTCCAGCACGACCTCCAGCGGCACGATCGTCAGGCCCTTCTCCCGCACCTTGCCCTGCCAGCGCAGGATCTCCTGCCGGTGGAGCAGCAACCGCCTGCGCCGCAGGGGGTCGGGGCTGGCGTAGCCGGCGTTGGCGTAGCGGCTGACGTGGCAGCCGACCAGGAACGCCTGGCCGCCGACGATCTCGACGTGGGCGTCGCGCAGGTTGACCCGCCCCTCGCGGGCGGACTTGACCTCGCACCCCTCCAGCTCGATGCCCGCCACCACCCGCTCCAGGATGTGGTAGAGGTGGCGCGCCTGTCGGTTCGAGGCCAGGACCTTCCGCTCGCCCCTCATGCCAGCCTCGCCAGGCGCTCCACCAGCTCCCGGTCGAACTGCTGCCCGCTGCCCTGGCGCAGGGTCTCCAGCGCCCGCTGGGGACCGACCGGTCGGCGATAGCTGCCCGGCGAGGTCAGGACGTCGTAGACCTCGGCCACGTGCACCAGGCGGGCCAGGACCGGGATCGCCTCGCCCGCCAGGTGGTCCGGATAGCCGCGGCCGTCCCACCGCTCGTGGTGGTGACGGACCGCGGCGGCGATGTCCGCCAGACCCGCCTCCCGCACCAGCCGCTCGCCAGCCAGGACGTGCTGCTGGTAGGTGCGCCGCTCGTCCGGGCCGGGGGCCGGGTGGCGGTAGAGACGCTGGTAGTCCAGCTGGCGCATGCCGACGTCGTGCAGCAGGCCGGCGAGAGCGGCCCGCTCGACCTCGACCTCGGCCAGCCCCAGCTCCTGGGCGAGGAGCGCGGCCAGGCGCGACACCGCCAGCGAGTGGCTGGCCAGCTCCACCACCTCCTCGGGCGAGGGTTGCAGCAGCAGCCGCGCCAGGCGGCGGCGGGCGAAACGGTCCCGTGCACCCTCCAGGGCCGCCTCCGCCACGGTGCTCAGGGCCTCCACCGCCCGCTGCGCGGCGTCCGACCCCATCGCCCCCACCACCGAGCCCAGCAGCGCCCAGGCCGGGCCCCTCAGCAGCACGCCGGACGCCAGCAGGCGCGCCGAGCTGGCCGGCGCCGAGCCGGGAAAGAGGCGCTGGTCGAGCCGCCACTCGGCCGGCGCCTGGACCTCGCGACACTCCTGGCGCAGCAGCTCGCGCTGGTGGGTCGCCACCGCCTGGCCGTCGCCCAGCTCCACCCCTCGCACGGCGAGGAGGAGGGTCCCGGCGGTGTCCCGGTCGACCACGCCGACGCCGACCGCCGCGATCCCGGGTCGGCCGAGCAGGCCCTCGGCGCTCTCGATCACCAGGGCCAGGCCACGCTCGTCGAGGAGCGGCTCGGCGTCCCCGTCGCCGCCCACCGCCGCGACCGCCGCTGGTGCGCCGATGACCGCGGGCCGCTCGAGGTCGCCGTACAGCCCGGCCTGGCGGACCAGGTCCAGGATCGCGGCGCCGATCGCCGCCCCCCGCTCGAGGTCCTCGGCCACGAAGGGCCGCTTGCGTCCCTTGTCGCGAGCGTCGACGAAGCCGAGCACGCGGGAGCCGGCCGAGAACGGGACCAGCAGCATCCGGGCCGTGCCGGCGCCCTCCAGGTAGGCCGCCGCCTCGGCGAACTCCTCCGGCTGGTTGAAGGCCTGTGGGCGGTCGCGCAGCTCGCGGCAGCGGATGACGACCGGGTCACGGCTGTGCATCTCGGCCGCGAGCAGGTCCCGTCGGCCGAACCCGTACTGGGCGACCAGCAGGTAGCCGCCGTCCGGCGCCATCAGGTAGAGCGACGCCTTGGTGCTCTGCACCTCTTCGAGGAATCGGAACAGCAGCTCCTTGAAGGAGCGCTCGAGGTCCGGGCTCCAGCCAGGGAGGGACGCCGTCACCGCTCCACCTCCCGGTCTCGGTGCGGGTGGCTCGACCGTCGCGCGACCATACCCGCCTACTCTACCACCGCCCAGGAGGCGGCAGACCCCGCCGGCCCCGGCGGCGGCCGCCGGGCTCCCCCGTCTCGACAGGCCGCGCCACGGCCGGCGAGAATGGGAGGCCATGCCTCTCGCCGCCTGGCTCCTGCTCGCCGCAACGAGCCTGCCGGCGTCGGCGGAGCCTCTCACGGTCGCCGTCTCCCGTCAGCGCGACGCCCTGGAGCTCCGCGTCCACCTCGTCGCCGAGCTGCCCGACCCGCTCGTCTCGGCCCTGCCCACCGGCGCCCAGGTGCGGGTGGTCTACCCGATTCGATTCCGCGCCCAGCGGCGGCTGATGTGGGACCGTCGGCTGTGGCGCGGCGAGGTGGCGGCAACCGTCACCTTCGACCCCGTCGTCGGCCGCTACCGCTGCGAGTTGGTGCTGGACCGCGTCATCGTCGCCGCCGAGGAGACCCAGTCCCACGACCAGGCCCTGGCCTGGCTGCGGTCGCCGCCGGCGGTGCGCCTCGAGCTGCCGCCCGGCCGCCGCGCCGGCGACCTCGTGGTCCGCGTCCGGGCGGTCTTCAGCGCCACCACCCGCTGGCTGCTCTTCCCGGTCGACGTCGCCACCGACTGGGTCGAGGTGACGGTGGCGGAGGGCGCGCCGTGACCGACTGGGTCCGCTCCTGGCACCGCCACCGGCGGCAGAACCGCTTCCTGATCGCGGCCTTCGTCCTCCTCCTGCTGCTGTCGCTGCTGGCGGTCTTCCTGCTCGAGCGGACCCAGCTCGCCTCGCCCCGCGAGCTGACCAACCGCCTGCTGCTGTTCGTCCTCTGGTACCTCGACATCTCCCTCATCCTCGTCCTCGCCTTCATCCTCCTCCGCAGCCTCGTGCGCCTGGCCGTGGAGCGCCGCAGCGGTGTCCTCGGCTCGCGCTTCCGGACTCGCCTGGTGCTGTCCTACATCGGCCTGACCCTGGTGCCCGTCCTGTTCGTGTTCCTGATCGCCACCAACTTCCTCCAGCAGTCGGTGGAACGGTGGTTCTCGGCGCCGGTCGAGGAGGTGCTCCGCGGCGGCGCGGAGATGACGGTGGAGCTGCGCCAGCTCATGGAGCAGCGCCTGACCCGCCAGGCGCGACGCGCCGCCGCCGAGGTGAGCGCGAAGCACGGCGAGGCGCAGCTCGAGGACCTGCACGCTCTCCTCGGCGTCGACCTCCTGGCGGTCTACCGCGGCGGCCAGCTGGAGCGGGCGGTGGCCGAGCCGCGCCGCATCTCGGGACCGGTCCCGCCGCTCAAGCTCGACGAGCTCGGCCCGGCCGGGGTGCGGGCGGAGAGGTGGCGCGGCGGGCTCCTCATCAGGGCCTGGGCACCCACCCAGGGAGAGGTGGTGGTGGTCGGCGACATGCTGCCGCGCGAGGTGCTGCAGCACCTCGAGCGCGCCACCGCCGCCGACGCCACCTTCCAGGAGATGAAGCTGGAGCGGAGCAGCATCACCTCGACCACGCTGCTGGTCTTCCTGGCCGTCACCCTGCTGCTGCTGTTCGCCGCGGTGTGGCTCGGGCTCTACCTCTCGCGGCGCTTCACCGAGCCCTTGCTGGCGGTCGCTGCCGCCACCCAGCGGGTGGCGGAGGGGGACCAGCTCGAGGAGGTCGTGGTGCCGGCGTCCGACGAGGTCGCCGTGCTGGTCCTGTCGTTCAACGCCATGGTGCGGCGGGTGCGGACCACCGAGGACGAGACCCTGGCCTCGAACCAGGAGCTGCAGACCTTGCTCGAGACCATCCCGACCGGCGTCCTCACCGTCGACCCGTCGGGCCGGAGGTTCCGGGCCAACCACGCCGCCGCTCGGATCCTCGGCCAGCCGACCATCACCGGCACCTGGCAGCCGCTGGACCTGCTGCGGCGGCCCGGGCTGGATTCGCTCCTGGCGTTGCTGGACGACGACGCCCCGTCCGCGGCCGCATGGCAGGGCGAGCTGGAGACGGCCGACGCGACCCGCCAGGTGGAGGTCAAGGTGTCGCGCCTGGCCGGCGGCGGCCGGGTGGTCGCCGTCAACGACCTCAGCGAGCTGGTCCACGCCCAGCGCCAGGCGGCCTGGAGCGAGGTTGCCCGGCGGATGGCGCACGAGATCAAGAACCCGCTCACCCCCATCCGTCTGGCGGCGGAGCGCATCCAGCGCCGCGCGTCGGCCCTCGGGGGCGAGCTCGGCGAGGTGGTCAGGAGCGGCTGCGAGGCGATCGTCGCCCACGTCAGCGGCCTCGAGAAGTTGGTCAACGCCTTCCACCAGTACGCGCGCATGCCGACCGTCAAGACGCAGCCGTGGTCCCTCAACCGCCTGCTGCGGGAGGTCGCGTCGCTCTACCAGGACCTGCGCGACGGGCTCGAGATCCGGGTCGACGCGCCCGTGCCCGACCTGACCGCGCTGATCGACCCGATGCTGGTCCGCCAGGCCCTGGTCAACCTGATGGACAACGCGGTCGAGGCCACCCCGGGACCGGGGCTGGTCGTGCTCGCCGGCCGGGCCGAGGACCACGACCTGGTGATCGAGGTGAGGGACTCCGGCTCGGGCCTGCCGACCGACGACATCGACCTCCTGGTCCAGCCCTTCTACTCCACCAAGGGCCGCGGCTCCGGCATGGGCCTGGCCGTCGTCCACCGCATCGTCGCCGAGCACGGCGGCAGCCTCTCCCTGCAGGGGACCGGGTCCGCCGGGACGGTGGCGCGCCTGCTCTTCCGCCGTGCCGTCGCCCCGTCGGCGGTGGCCTCGCAGCCGGCGCCGTCGACCTGAGGTCAGCCCAGCCGGCGGCGCGGCGGCCGCGCCGCCGGCCGGCCGGACGGCCCTCGCCGTGGTATTCTTGACAGCTGCCATGGATCGCTGGCGCCAGCTGCAACCTCACCTCCGCCAGATGCTGGGCGAGGACGACTACGCGACCTGGATCGCGCCCCTGGAGGCGGTCGAGGAGAGCGACTCCGAGCTCGTCGTCGGCTCCCCCAACTCCATCGTCGGCGAGTGGGTGCGCGACCACCTGCTGCGGGACATCGAGACCGTGGCCAGGAGTCGGTTCGGGGCCGCCTTCCGGGTCGTGCTGTCGGCCGCCCCGCGGCCGGCCTCCGGCGAGCAGACTGCCCTTCCGGTCCACCCCCTCAACCCGGCCTTCACCTTCGAGCGCTTCGTCATCGGCCCCTCCAACCAGTTCGCCTGCGCCGCCGCCGAGGCGGTCGCCGAGCGCCCCGGCGCGACCTACAACCCGCTCTTCCTGTACGGCGGCTCCGGCCTCGGCAAGACCCACCTGCTGCACGCCATCGCCCACCACGTCGGCCAGCAACCCGGCGGTCTCAAGGCCCGCTACCTGACCACCGAGCAGTTCGTCAACGAGCTCATCAACTGCATCCGCCGGAAGCGCATGGAGCTCTTCCGCCAGACCTTCCGCCGGGTCGACGTGCTGCTGCTGGACGACATCCAGTTCATCGCCGGCAAGGAGCGAACCCAGGAGGAGTTCTTCCACACCTTCGACACCCTGCAGTCGATCCGTCGCCAGGTGGTGTTCACCTCCGACTCCCGACCGGCCGACATCCCCGGCCTCGAGGAGCGCCTCCGCTCCCGATTCCTGCAGGGGCTCATCGCCGACATCCAGCCGCCCGACCTGGAGACCCGCTGCGCCATCGTCCGCGAGAAGGCCCGCGCCGCCGGCTGGGACCTCCCCGAGGACGTCGTCCTGTTCATCTCCCGCCGGGTGCAGAAGAACGTGCGCGAGCTCGAGGGCTGCCTGAACCGGGCCATCGCCTACGCCCAGCTCACGAGCCAGCCGTTCAGCGTCGAGCTGGTGCGCGCCGCCCTCTCCGAGTGGGGTCCGGGACCCGAGCGCGTCACCACGCCGCCCGACATCATCCGCTTCGTCGCCCACCACTACGGCATCCGCGTCGCCGACCTCAAGGGGCGCTCCAACCGCCGTTCGATCGCCCTGCCCCGGCAGGTGGCGATGTTCCTGATCCGCGAGATCCTGCAGCTGTCCTTCCCGGAGATCGGCAAGATCTTCGCCAAACACCACTCGACCGCCATCTACGCGGTCGACACCATCCACCGCATGCGGCAGTCGAACCCGGACTTCGACGCCACCATCACCTCCTTCCGCGACCACTTCGCCTGATCGTTTTCCACAGCCGGAGCGGGCTCGTGCAACCAGCCGCGACGGTCCTCGGCGACCGCTCGCCGGGCACTTTCCACATGCCCCGCGGCAGGACCGGGCGAAGGACGCCAGCGAGCGCAGTCATGCACAGGTTCGCGCAGCTTTTCCGCGGAGCGCCCCACAGCCCCGTCCCGGCCCGTGGCCCGGATCGGGCCGGGGATCGGAGTTTTCCACAGAAACGATCCCTCGACGACGACTACGATCTATGCTATATTTCCATTCGTGAGGTACTTAGTCTGTAGTCGAAGGGGTTGTGGATGGAACTGAAACTGAAGCGAAACCTGCTGCTGCAAGAGCTTTCCATCCTGCAAGGGGTTGTCGAGTACCGGACGACGATTCCCATCCTCTCGAGCATCCTCACGGAGGCGTTCGAGGACCGGGTGCGTCTGGTGGCGACCGACCTCGACATGACGATCATGACGGAGTGCCCGGCCGAGGTGCAGGGCGGCGGTCGGCTGACCCTGGAGAGCAAGGTCTTCCAGAGCCTGGTCCGCAACCTGCCGGCGGACGACCTGGTGGTGCGCCTCGACGGCGACTCGGTCGAGGTGACCAGCGGCCGGTTCAGGTCGCGGATGTCGGTGGCGGACCCGTCCGAGTACCCGACCGTGCCGGAGCTGCCGGACGGCGGTGACTACGAGCTGCCCCTGTCGCTGTTTCAGCTGATGCTGGAGCGGGTCGCGTTCGCGATCACCAAGGATGACCCCAAGTTCCAGCTCAACGGGGCGCTGGTCAAGCTGCTGCCGGGCGAGGTCGAGGTGGCGGCCACCGACGGCCACCGCCTGGCGGTGGCGCGGGCCCGGGCGCCGGAGGGGAAGCCGCCTTTCGAGCAGCAGCTGTTCCCGCGCAAGCTGCTGGTCGAGCTGGGTCGCTTCGACGACGGCAAGCTGGCGATCGCGGCCGGCGACAACCACCTCGGGTTCCGCATCGGCCACCGGTCGCTGGTGTCGAGGGTGGTCGAGCTGCGGTTTCCGCAGTACGAGCGGGTGGTCGTCCGCGACAACCCGTACCGGTCGAGGGTGAGCCGCGTCGAGCTGCTGGCGGCGCTGCGGCGGGTGAGCCTGCTGGCTCACGAGAAGGCCCGGGGCGTGCGTTTCCGTTTCGACCCGTCGGGTGAGCTGCGGCTGGTGTCGATCGGCTACGAGCGGGGCTCGGCGGAGGAGACGCTGAGCGTCACTCACCAGGGTGAGGCGCTGGAGATCGCTCTCAACGCTCAGTACCTGATCGACGTGCTGCAGGTGCTGCAGACCGAGCAGGTCGAGCTGCAGCTGCGGGACGGCAACACCCAGTGCGTGGTGGTGCCGGTCGACGACGACCCCCGCCTGGAGGAGTACGTCTACGTGCTCATGCCGATGAGGATCTGAGCTGGGTGCGGCTGGTCCGGCTCCACGCTGAGAACTTCCGCAACCTCTCGGGCGAGCTGTTCGCCTGGGTGAGTGGTGTCAACCTGGTCGTGGGACCGAATGGAGAGGGAAAGACCAACCTCCTGGAGGCGGTGGCGGTGCTTGGCAACCTGCGCTCGTTCCGGACGACGAGCTGGGGCGGAGTGGTCCGCCACGGCGGTGGCTCGTTCCGCCTCCGCGGCGTGGTGGAGGTGGCGGGCCGCCGCCTCGAGCTGGACCAGTCTCTGGAGACCGGGCCGCCGGTGCGGCGGACGCTGCGGGTGGACGGCGTGGCGGTGGAGGCTGGCGACTACCTGCAGTGGTTTCCGGTCACGCCGATGAGCTCGGCGGACACCCAGCTGGTGGCTGGCCCGCCGGAAGGCCGACGGTTGCTGCTCGACCGCCTCGCGTTCCTCCTCCGCCCGGCGCACATGGCGGACGTCCGGGCCACGAGGAGGGCCCTGCGGCAGCGGACGGCCGCCCTCAAGGCGAGGGCCGCCGCCGCGGAGGTCGACGCCTGGGAGGAGCGGCTGAGCGCCGCTCAGGCGCGTCTGGTGCGGGCCAGGCTCGACGTGGCGGCGGAGCTCGCCAGCCGCTTCGTCGACCTCTACCTGCGCCTCGGGCGGGAGCGGTTTCCACGGCTGGAGCTGCGCTACCGGGGCGAGTCGTGGCTCGAGCCAGGGGCGACGGTCGACGACCTCGGCGAGCGCTACCGCCGTCGTCTCGCGCTGCTGCGGGACAGGGATCGGGCCCGGGGCTGGGCGAGTGAGGGAGCGCACCGGCACGACCTGGAGCTGGTGGCCGGCGACCGGCCCGCCCGGTCGGTGCTGAGCGCGGGTCAGCGGCGGGTGGCCGCGGCGGCCCTGCGGCTGTCGGCGCTGGAGCAGCTCGAGGCCCGGCGCGACGAGCGGCTGCCGGTGGTCCTGGACGACTTCGACGCGGAGCTCGACGCCCGGGCTCTCGACCAGCTGATCCGGACCCTCGACGGGGACCGGCAGGTGTTCCTGTCGAGCGCCCACGGCGAGCGCGACTGGCGCCTGCCGCGGGTGACGAGAGTGTGGATGGCCGGCGGCGGCTGCGTTCGCCGCGAGCCGGCGGGAGAGACGACATGAGCGACACCTACACCGCCGAGAACATCAAGCTGCTGCGCGGCCAGGAGGCGGTGCGCAAGCGGCCGGGGATGTACATCGGCGACATCGACGACATCCAGGGACTGCACCACATGGTGTGGGAGGTGGTCGACAACTCGGTCGACGAGGCCCAGGCCGGCCACTGCGACTCGATCTGCGTCACCCTGCACGCCGACCAGTCGGTCACCGTCGCCGACAACGGCCGCGGCATCCCGGTCGACACTCACCGCGAGACCGGTCGCTCGGCGGCCGAGGTGATCATGACCGAGCTGCACGCCGGCGGCAAGTTCGACAACGAGTCGTACAAGGTCTCCGGCGGTCTCCACGGGGTCGGCGTCAGCGTCGTCAACTTCCTCTCCGAGTGGCTGCGGCTGGAGATCCACCGCGACGGCCGGGTGTGGGAGCAGACCTACCGGCGGGGCAACCCGGAGCGGCCGCTCAAGGCAGTCGGCAAGACCAGGAAGACCGGCACCATCATCACCTTCAAGCCGGACCCGGAGATCTTCTCGGTCCTCGAGTTCCACCCCGACCTCCTGGTCAGGCACCTGCGCGAGCTGGCCTTCCTCAACTCCGGCCTGGAGATGCGCTTCTCCGAAGAGGCGACCGGGCGGGACGAGAGGTTCTGCTTCAACGGCGGCCTGGTCGAGTTCGTGCGCTACCTCAACCGCTCCAAGACCGAGCTGCACAGGCAGCCGATCTACCTCACCGACACCAACGAGCAAGGCGAGGTGGTCGAGGTCGCCCTGCAGTGGCACGACGGCTACACCGAGAACGTGCTCGCCTTCACCAACACCGTCTTCAACCGCGACGGCGGCGCCCACCTGGCCGGCTTCCGGGCCGCCCTGACCCGGACCGTCAACGCCTATGCCCAGGCGCAGGGCATGGTCAAGGGCTCGGACGAGAACCTGTCCGGAGAGGACGTGCGCGAGGGGTTGACCGCGATCGTCGCGGTGAAGGTCCGCGAGCCACGTTTCTCCAGTCAGACCAAGGACAAGCTGGTCTCGAGCCACGTCAAGGGGTGGGTCGAGTCGGTGGTCAACGACAAGCTGGCCACCTACTTCGAGGAGAACCCGGGGGTCGCCAAGCGCCTGGCCGGCAAGTGCCTCGACGCGGCGCGGGCGCGCGAGGCGGCGCGCAAGGCGCGGGAGCTGACCCGGCGCAAGTCCGCCCTGGAGACCTCCTCGCTGCCGGGCAAGCTGGCCGACTGCTCGGAGAAGGACCCGGCCTTCGCCGAGCTGTTCCTGGTCGAGGGGGACTCGGCCGGAGGCTCCGCCAAGCAGGCACGTGACCGGCGCTTCCAGGCCATCCTGCCGCTGCGGGGGAAGATCCTCAACGTCGAGAAGGCGCGTTTCGACAAGATGCTGGCGAGCGAGGAGATCCGGGCCCTGATCCAGTGCCTGGGGACCGGCATCGGCACCGAGGAGTTCGACCCGACCAAGGTCCGCTACCACAAGATCATCATCATGACCGACGCCGACGTCGACGGCTCCCACATCCGGACCCTGCTGCTGACGTTCTTCTACCGGCAGATGAAGGACCTGGTGGAGCGGGGGCACGTGTTCATCGCCCAGCCGCCGCTGTACAAGGTGGCGCGCAAGAGCCAGGAGGTCTACCTCAAGGACGACGGCGAGCTGTCGCAGTACCTCCTCGCCCGGGTGGCGGACGAGTTCCGGGTCGTGGTCGCCTCGAGCGGCGCGACGCTCGAGGGAGGGGAGCTGCGGAGCGCCATCCTCGCCGCCG
>CAYTJW010000056.1:0-14682 GCA_964438135.1 uncultured Thermoanaerobaculia bacterium | reverse complement strand
GTCGGGGGTGCCGTCGACCGCCCGCGCCGGGTCGCCGCCGTAGTCGACGCTCGACTGGCTGGCTGGCCTGCCGCGGGCGACGTTGACCGGCTCACCCGGCGGCGGGCCAGCGCGGCGGGTGCCGTCCCAGGCCCGGCCGGCCACCCCGCCGGCCGGCCGCGGCCCGTACCAGTACTGGCCCGCGTACGACCCGCCGTCCGCAGCGAGCTCGAAGACGAACGCGCCGGCGTCCTCGGGCGGGGCGTAGGTCGGCGCCTCGCTCCAGGTCCCCTCGGCCCGGCGACCGTCCGGCGACACCGTGCCGGCGATGCGGCCGTCGTCGTGGGCGTAGCTGCCGCGCACCTGGTCGCCGTCGACCTCGAGGGTCACCACCCCCCAGGCGGTGTCCCAGTCGCCGGCGAACGAGGCCCCGCCCCCCCCCGGCCCGCCGCCGGTGGCGAGGTCGGCCGGGGTCAACCGCACCAGGTCGCCGCGCCGGCCGGCGATCGTGCGCTCGACCGCCCCGCCCGAGGCGTGGTCGTAGGCGGCCAGCCGCACCTCGCCGTCCCGCACCAGCTCGACCTCGATCGACCGGACCGGGAACAGGGCGGACGCCAGGCAACCCCACGTGCCGTCGACCTCGGGGACGGGCACCGCCACCACGCCGAGGGTGTTGCCGCGGAAGCGCCTGGCCCCCTGGTCGAGGGTGAGCTCCTCGCCGTTCTCGCCGAGCAGGCGGAGCGTGGCCGGGCAGAAGGCGCCCACGGTCGTCATCTTCGGCTTGCCGAACTCGCCGCGCAGGATCTCCTCGTAGCCATCCTTGTACGGGTCGAGCGCCGGCGACAGCGGCATCGTGTCGGACTCGAGGTCCGTCCCCAGGACCGTGTCGTAGCGCGGCCGGACCAGCAGGCGCAGGGCGCGGGCCACGGCGACGCCGGTGAAGTTGTGGCACTGCTTCTCCGGGTCGGCCGGCCGTCGCTGGCGGCTGCGGAAGTTGTTCTCCAGGCCGATGGCGTAGCGCGACAGCTGGGTGCCGAAGTCGCCCGGCAGCTGCTTCGGGTCGTAGTGGAGCACCCCCTCGAAGCCGTGGACCCCGAACCAGCCGCCGACGGTGCGGGCGGCGGAGCCGGTCCAGGAGCTCTCGTCGACGAGCGCGTCCGCGGCCAGCCGGAGGCCCGAGTACGGCACCACGCCGACCTGGTCCTGGAACTCGACCGCGGCCATGCCGAAGAGGTGGTACCAGTGACCCACCTGGTCGTCCAGGGCGACGCGGTAGGTGAGCGTCTGGGTCGGGTTCTTGGCATCCCGGACCAGGCGGTCGTTGGGGTTGAACGCCTCGGGCCGGGTCAGCGGTTGCAGGTGCTGGGCGACGAACGCGGGGTTGCCCCCGGAGCGGTAGAGCGACGCGTGGCAGGTGACCAGGGCGTCGCGGACGTTGCCGTCGCACGCCTTGAGCGCGCACAGGAACAGGTCGCCCGGGGTGAGCTTGGCGCCCTTCGCCTGGTGCATGGCCGCGGCGAGCTCCTTGAGGCGCCCCTCGTTGCCGGTGGGCATCGCCGAGTTGATGAACTTGTAGGCCATGAACGGCGCCTCGACCGACACCTCGCTCGGCACCGCGACGCCGCCGCCGCGCTGGTACTCCTCCACGGCCTTGCGGAACTGCTCGACGATCTCGAGCCGGGAGTAGACCATCGACGGCACCCCGCTGCCGCCCCGGTAGATCTGCTCGAGGGTGGCGTCGTCGTAGAACAGGCGGGCCTCGTCGCACGGCACCTGCGCCGGCCTGGGGGGCGTCGGCCTGGCCACCGGCGCGGGCGGCGTCGGCGGCGGCGGCGGGCCCGCCCGCCACTCGTAGATGCGCTCGAAGGCGGCGCCGCAGGTGGCGCGGAGGGCGATACTGCCTGCCCCGGGGCCCGGCGGCACCTCGCGGGTCCCGGGCAGCGTCGCGGTCCCCGTGAGACCGACGCTGACGTGGACGATGTCCACCGCGGACCCGGCCGCGATGTAGCAGGGGTAGCGCGCCTCGCCTTGGGTGATGCGGATCGTGCCCGCCCCGCCCGAGTAGCCGTGCCCCCAGCCGCTCACCTGCTCGGGCACGCTCGCGTCGGTCAGGGTCATCGACGCCTCGATGATTTCGCCCGGGACCAGCGCGTCCATGCCGTGCGGCGTCGTCCAGGTCCAGGTGCACGACAGGTCGTAGGTGGAGGGCCCCTCCTCGGGGTGGCGGTACTCCCGGTGGACCCGGATCGAGCCCTCGGCGACGGTCGCCTCGGACGACGTGGCGTTGGGGTCGGGCGCCGGCTTGTCGGTGAAGGTGTCGACCAGCTGCCAGTAGCCGGGCGGTCCGCCGGCGCGGGCCGGCGCGACCGCCGCCCCGGCCAGGGCGACGGCGAGCGCGACCGAAATCAAGAGGAACGGGTTCTTCGGCACGGCTCACCTCCTCGGGGGGAAGGGAGGGCGCGTGGCACCCTGAGCTCGAGTCTACCGCACCGCGCGCCGGAGCGGCCTATCGCCCCGCCCCGGGCAGGCCGCGCAGCACCTCGCGCCGGTCGCGGAAGGCGCTGCGGGCGGCGGTGTACTCGGCGAGCTCGAAGCCGAGCTCCGCGGCGATCTGGCGCACCTCCTGCTCCTCCGCGAGCGAGACCGAGTCGTCCGCGGCGGCGACCGCGAACAGGCAGTGGAGCAGGCGCGGCCTCTCCGCGGCACCAGCCAGGCGGCCCAGCTCGCGGGTCGCCAGGTAGTCGTGCGAGGCGCCGTGGTCGCGGCTGAGGCGGGTCGCCAGCTCGACCACCAGCGCCGCGTCCGCCTCGGCCAGCCCGCCCTGGTCCCGCACGATGGCGGTCATCCGAACCGTCTCCTCCGGGCTGACGCAAAGGTCGGCGCGCGCCACCCGCGCCAGCACTGCGGCGAACGCGGCCACCAGCTGGGCCCGCTCGCGGGGCAGGCCGGCGAGCCGGTCGGCGATCGCCGCGAGCGGCGAGCCGCCGGGCCGCAGGTCCCGCTCCCGGCCCTCGAGGCCCAGCCACTCGCGCCACGACACGCTCGCGCCCCTCCCAGGCAACCCTCCCGGCGGCGGGCTCGATTCCCTCCGCTCCCGGCCCGCGGGTGAGGGCGCTCTTGACGCGGCGCCCCGGCTCGACGACGGTGGAGGCGGAGGTGACCATGCCGCGAGCGATCGGCCTGCTGCTGGCGACCGTCACGGTGCTCTGTCCTCCGGGAGCGGGCTCCGCCGAGGGCGCGGGGAGCGCCCCGGTCCCGTTCGCCACCCTCGGCGAGCTGTTCGCGGCGCTCGACCGGGCCGCCGCGAGCGGCGACGCCGAGGAGGCGTGGGCGCGGGCGCAGGCCGCGGGGACCATGCCGCTGGTGTTCGGGCGCACGGCGGTGTTCCTCTACCGGGGGCCGGGGGAGACCGTCGAGTGGCGCGGCGACCTCGACGGCTGGGAGGAGGGGCCGACCACCCACGGCGAGCGGGTCGGCGCGACCGACCTGTGGTGGAAGGTGGCCCAGCTCGCCCCGGGCAGCCGGCTCGACTACAAGATCGTGGTCGACGGCGGCACCTGGCTGCTCGACCCGGCGAACCCGCACGCCCAGCTCGGCGGCTACGGCCCCAACTCCGAGGCGCGGGTGCCGCCCTGGCAGCCGCCGGAGGAGGTTCGGCGCCGCCCTGACGGGCCCCACGGCGCGCTCGGCGAGCGCACCCCGGTGCCGAGCCGCGCGCTCGGTTACGACGTCTCCGTGCGCGTCTACGAGCCGGCCGGCTACGACCCGGGGGCCGCAGCGCCCTACCCGCTGCTGGTGGTCACCGACGGCTCGGACTACTGGCACGAGGAGATGGGGTCGCTGGTCGCGGTCCTCGACAACCTGATCGCCGACGGGGCTCTGCCGCCGCTGGTGGCGGTGTTCGTGGACCCGTGGGACCGCCCCGGCGGCACCAACCGCCGCGAGCCGGAGCTCATCCCGAGCGGGCCGTGGCCGAGCCCGTTCCTCGAGTTCCTGGCCGACGAGCTGCTGCCCCACGTCGCCCAGGCCTGGCCGGTGGATGAGACCGGGGCCCGGACCGCGATCCTCGGCACCTCGTTCGGCGGGCTGTTCGCCACCTACGCCGCCGCCACCCGCCCCGACCGCTTCGGCCTGGCCGCGGTGCAGAGCCCGGCCTACTGGCCGTCGCCCTGGCTGCTGCCGGCGGTCGCCAACGCCGAGCGGCTGCCGCGGCGGGTCGCCCTCGACGTCGGCTCCTACGAGCGCTGCGCCGCGTATCAGGCGCGGCAGATGCGCGCGGCGCTCGAGGGGCGGGGCGTCGAGCTGCTCTACCGCGAGGTCCCGGACGGCCACTCGTGGGGCCACTGGCGGGCGACGGTCGGCGAGGGGTTGGCCTACCTCTTCGCGACAGCGGGAGCCAGCGCCCCGGCCAGCTCCGCCCCCTGAGGGAACGAGACCCGCACGGTCGAGTCACGGTTCGTGGGACGCCTCGGAACGTGGACGTGGTCGTGGTCGTGGACGTGGTCGTGGACGGTGGCCGCACGGCCTCCAGGTCGAGGTCCAGGTCGGGGCGCGGGGAGCCGCAGCGATGAACGCCTCGACGGGCCGGGGCGCGCCCCGTTAGACTCCCGGCATGGCGCACCGCGTCTGTCCCTGGTGGCTCGGCTACGCCCTCCTCAACCCGCTGCGGCGGTTGCTGGAGAGGCCGGAGGCGTTGCTCGCGCCGTGGCTACGGGAAGGGATGGTGGTGCTCGAGCCCGGGCCGGGGATGGGCTACTTCACCCTCCCCCTGGCCCACCTGGTCGGCCCCTCGGGCAGGGTCGTGGCGGTCGACCTCCAGGAGCGGATGCTCGAGGCCCTGCGCCGCCGGGCGGAGCGAGCCGGTCTGGCCGACCGGGTCGAGACCCGTCTGGCGACCGAGGGCTCGCTCGGGGTCGAGGACCTGGCCGGCCGGGTCGACCTCTGCGTCGCCATCCACGTGGCGCACGAGATGCCGGACCCCGGTGGCTTCTTCCGCCAGGTGCGGCAGGCACTGGTCCCCGGCGGCCGGGTGGTGGTGGTCGAGCCGCGCGGCCACGTGTCCGAGGCCCAGCTCGAGAGCATCGTCGCCGCGGCGCTCGAGGCCGGGCTCGAGGTCGAGCAGCGACCACTCCCCGGCGCGGCCCGCTCGGCCGTGCTCCGCCGGGCCGGGGACGGGAGCTGACGCCGTGACGACCCGGCTCTGCCCCATGCGCGTCGGCGTCGACACGGTCTACGCGGTCCAGGGCGAGGGCTTCGTCCTGGTCGACGGCGGCCAGCCCGGCTGCGCCGCGCTGCTGCCGCGACGACTCGCCGCCGCGAGGGTGCCGGCCCACGAGGTGAGGCTCATCGTCGTCACCCACGGCCACTGGGACCACATCGGCTGCGTGGCGGCCCTCAGGGGCCTGAGCGGCGCGCCGGTCGCCATGCACGAGGCCGAGCGGGACCGCCTGGAGCTGGGCCGCAAGGTCATGCCACCCGGCGTCACCGCCTGGGGCAAGGTCCTGGTCGGGCCGATCCGCGCCATGATGCGCCGCGCCCGCCTCGAGCCCGCGCCGGTCGACCTGCCGGTCGCGGACGAGGGGCTGTCGCTCGCGCCCTACGGCGTCGCCGGCCGGGTGGTCCACACCCCCGGCCACTCGCCGGGCTCCCTGTCCGTGGTCCTCGCGAGCGGCGATGCCCTGGTGGGCGACCTGGCGATGAGCATGCTCCCGCTCCGCCTCCGGCCCGGGCTGCCCATCTTCGCCGAGGAGCCGGCGCGCCTGCGCGGCTCGATCGAGGCGCTGCTCTCAGCCGGCGCCCGGACCATCCACCCCGCCCACGGCCCGCCCTTCCCGGCGAGCGTGCTCGAGCGGGCGCTGCGGCAGCTCTGACCAGCTCCCGGCCGCCGCTGCCGGCGGCGCGGGGGCGCGCTCGGGCATCCCCCCTCCCCTGCTCGCTGCCCAGGGCCGGAGGCTGCCGGGCTGACGCGGTCGGGCAGGGAGACGTCGCGCCCGGGCATGGCCGACCGCCGCCGCAGGAGCTACCTTGGCCTCTGAGAGCTCGGGGAGGTGTCCCAGTGCGCGTGCGCTGCCGGATCGTCGCGGTCGCGGGTGATGGTGGGCTCGGGCGGTGGTGGCGGGTCCTCGCCTGCGGCGTGACCTGGCTGCTCGCGGGCGGAGTCACGACCGGAGGCGCCGCGACCTTCGACGTCGCCACCGTCGCCGAGCTCCGCTCGGCGCTCGCCGCCGCGGCCGGCAACGGCGAGGACGACGTGGTCAACCTCTCGGCCGGCACCTACGCCGTCGGCTCGGTCGTCACGTACAGCTCGGCCGAGGGTCGGGCCCTGACCCTGAGCGGCGCCGGTCCCGCCGCGACGGTCCTCGACGGCGGCTTGGCGACGCAGGTCCTGGACCTGACCGCCCTGGCGCCCGGGGCGAACCTCGCTCTCGCCCACCTCGCCCTGCGCAACGGCCGCAGCGCCGGCTCGGGCGGCGCGCTCAGCGCCGAGACCGACGCCGCCTCCATCACCCTCCTCGACTGCGTGCTCGAGGACAACGCCACGACCGGCGCCGACAGCGTCGGCGGCGGGGCGAGCCTGGTCTCCGCGAGCGGCGACATCACGGTCAGCGGCTCGGCCTTCCGCCGCAACGCCTCGACCGGCAACGTCGGCGGCCTGTACGCCGCCACCGGGGACGGCACGGTCACCCTGACCGGCTCCACCTTCGTCGCCAACACGGTCGCCAACACCGGCGGCAACCCGTACTTCGGGGACGCCGGCGGGGCGATGCTCTACACCGGCGCCTCCGGGCACGCGGTCGCCACCGGCAACCTGTTCGACGGCAACTCCGCGGCCGGGGGCAGCAACCCGGACGGCGGTGGGCTGATGACCTACCAGCTCGGCCCCGGGGTGGTCGCCACCGTCACCGGCAACACCTTCACCGCCAACCACGCCGGCCTCTCCGGCGGCGGGTGCATCGTCCGCATCAACGACAGCGGCAGCGCCGAGTTCAGCGGCAACACCCTCGACGGCAACTGGACCCTGGCCGGCACCGGCGGCGGCGCCGAGCTGTACGTCAACGACGGCACCCTGACCATGGCCGACCTCGAGGTCACCGGCAACGACGCGGCGGGGTCCGGCGGCGGGCTGTGGGTCCACCTCGGCAGCGGCACCGCGGTGCTCGAGGACAGCACCTTCACCGGCAACGGCTCGGGCGACAACGGCGGCGGCGCCAGCCTGTTCGTCGACTCCGGCAGCCTCGAGGTGAGGCGGTCGGTGGCGGCGGACAACACCGCCGCCGGCGTCGGCGGCGGGCTGTCGCTGGCCACCGCGACCGGCAGCCTGGCCCTGGCCAACGACACCCTCTTCGCCAACCAGGCGAGCGGCGGCGCGGCGCTCTACTGCTACTTCGACCAGGCCACGGCGACCTCGTCGCTCCGCAACCTGATCCTGTGGGGCGACCAGCCCGACGAGCTGGACTACTCCTGGGGCTCCGGCAGCGGCACCTTCGCCCTCACCTACTCCGACGTGGAGGGCGGCACGGGCCAGCCCTGGTTCGGCACGGGCTCGATCAGCGCCGACCCGCTCTTCGTCGACCCGGCCGCGCTCGACCTGCGCCTCGGCTGGGCCAGCTTCCCGGTCCCGGACGCGACCCGCTCGCCCTGCATCGACAGCGGCGACCCGGCCTCGCCCGACGACCCGGACGGCACCCGCGCCGACATGGGGGCGCTGCCGTTCGACCAGTCCGGCCTCCAGCCGCTGTTCGCCGACGGCTTCGAGTCCGGCACCACCGGCGCCTGGTCGACCGTGGGGCCGTAGCCTGCCGCCGCTGCTCTCGCAGGGCGCCGCGCCCCTCCGACGCCACGGCTCGCTCCCGGGGGACAGCTTCCGGAAACGCAGTGGACGCGACGGGGGCGGGACCGGGTCCAACAGGGCGCGCCAGGGGCCGCCGCCGTGGCCGATGGTGAGGTCCGCGTCCGTGTCTCCCGCCCCGCCGCCCGGGTCGTCCGGCTCGACACCCTTCCTCCGGGCCCGGCACTCCCACTCGCGGCCCACAGCCGCGTCGCCCGGCTCGCGCCGGATGGCGGGACCGCACAATGGCGGAAGTACGTGACTTGGGCACATTTCTTGACTGGGGCACCTCTCTGCATCCCGAGAGGCGTGACGGGCGACCGACACCGCCGAGCGTATGAACCCGGCACGGATCCGCATCGGTGTCCCGCGCAGGATGGGCCGCGCGGCCGTGGCTGCGGCCCTCGAGGCCGGGCCGGTTCCGCCCCCGACTCCTCCTGGGGCGCCCCGAGGCGACGAGCCGGGGCGTGGCGACCCCTATTCGCGCTCGGGCCGATCGCGCCGCCGTGGTCGTTCACGGCGAGAAGCGATGACCCTGCCGCAGTGGAAGGCGGCCAGGCCCGCCACCGCCCCCAGCGCCCTGCCCAGCTCGCGAGCGGTCGACGGCAGCCAGGCGAGACGGAACGCCGCCGGGCGCCAACGGAGGGTGAAGAGGTCGGCGGTGAGCCGCCGGTAGTCGAGCCGGGCGGCGAGGCCGACCAACCGGTCGAGCGACACGTGCAGCTCGGGCCGCCACCCCGGACCGGGCAGCCGCTCGGGGCCGGCGTGGACGACGAGCTCCTCCTCGCCCTCGCCGGACACGACCCCGACCACCACCGAGCCGCGGGCCGCGGCGTGGAAGCGGACGCCGACGCGGTCGACCAGGCGCCGGCGACGCTGGCGCCTTCGCCCGTGGGCGCTCGGCGCGGCCGCGGCAGTCAGCGCGTCGTGCAGCCTGCCGGCGATCTCGTCGCGCGGCCGGGTGCCGCGCATGAGCTCGACCTTGGCCAGCAGCAGCAGCGGCTCCATGCACTTGCCGACCGCGCTGGCGACCGACTTGCCGGCCGCGAACCGCCGCAACGCACCGTACTTCAACGCCACCGCGGCGTGCAGCACCTGCAGCCGCTCCGCCGGCAGGCCACCCGGCGCGATCACGGCGCAGAAGTTGTTGTACAGGTCCCAGTCGCGGCTCTCGACCAGGCCCCGGCGCTCGAGGTCGGCGGCGAGCTCGGTGCCGGGGTACGGGGTCAGCACGAAGAAGGTCGTGTTCTGCAGCCGGACCCCGTGCCGGAGGGCGTAGTCGGGGTAGGCCAGGATCTCGGCCTCGCCCTCCCCCTCGTGACCGACGATGAGCATCTTGGTGAGCTGGATCTCGGCCGCGTCGAGCAGCTGCGCCGCCCGGTCGACGTGCCCCAGGTTGATCCCCTTGCGCAGGCTGAGGTGGGTCGAGCGGTGCGGGCTCTCCACGCCGCACCCGATACGGACGAAGCCCGCGGCCCGCATCGGCTTGAGGATGTCGGCGGCGCGAATGACGTCCTCGACCCGGGTCTCGACCACGAAGCGGAAGTAGCGCTCGAGCCGGCTGGCGCGGATGAGGTCGACCAGCGCCATGACGCGCTCGGGGTCGGAGAGGAAGCAGGAGTCCCAGAACTTGACGTACTTCCAGGGGCCCCGGCGCGGCGGGGTGATGGTCTCCAGCTCGGCCATGACCCGTTCCAGGCGCCGCTCCCGGAAAGGTCCCCCGACCAGGTGGTTGGCGCAGAAGACGCACCGGAAGCGACAGCCGCGCGAGGTGTAGATGGTGTCGGTGTGGTAGTCGAGGCCAGCGAGGCCGCAGCGGGGCGGCCGGAGCTCGCGCAGCGGCAGCGGCACGGCGTCGAGGTCGGCCAGCGGTGGGCGGGGCGGGTTGTGGACGACCCGGCCGTCGCGGCGGTACGACACCCCCGCCACGCCCTCCGGCGAGCCGGAGCGCACCAGCTCCGCGAACGCCTCCTCGCCCTCGCCGCGGACGACCATGTCGACCCACGGCGACGCCAGCACCTCCTCGGGCAGGGCGGACGGGTGGTAACCGCCCATCACCACCACCGCTCCGGCGCGCTTGGCGATCTCGGCGTAGGCCAGCGCCGGGATCGCGCTGCCGGTGAAGGCGGAGATGCCGACCAGGTCCGGTCGACGCCGGCCGACGAACCGCCCGAAGGTCGCGAACGGGTCCCGGTCGGTCGGCGCGAGGGGGATGGAGACCTCGTCGACGTCGTCGCGGACCACGGCCGCCAGCAGGCACAGCTCGACCAGGTCGGGGACGTAGTAGGAGTGCCACGCCGGCAGCTGCTGGTGCGACTCGAGCAACGCGACGCGCCGAAAGCCGGTCACCCGCCGACGGTAGCAGATGAGGCGGGAGACGCGAAGGGCGCGGGCACCGCCACGGCGACCGGCGGCGCCCCGCCGCGACCCCCGGACCGACCCCTGGGGAAGGTGCCGGGAAGGTGTCGCCCACGCCCGGACAGGCGCCAGGAAAGGGAAAGGCGCACGCCATTCCTGACGTCCCCGAGCGCTTCGGCCGGCGAGGGCGAGGTTCGTGGGCGTCGCTGCGATCGGGAACTGGCTCGTCGGAGCGCTGCGCCCAGGCCTCGGCTGCGATCAGCGGTGGACCTGCTGGTAGATCCCAGCGTATACTCCATGGTAGCCCGCCAGGTCCACACCGACGGGCAGCGAGGTGGACCATGGGTTCGAGCACGACAGTGAGGGTCAGCGAGGCAGCGCATGCCCTGCTCAGGGAGATCGCTGACCAGTCCCGGACGTCCATGAGCGCCGTCATCGAGCTGGCACTGGAGGAGCACCGCAAGCGGCTCTTCTGGGCACAGGCGAGGCGCGAGTTCGAGCAGCTTCGAGGCGACGCCCACGCCTGGCGGGCCGAGCAGGAGGAAGCGGCAGCCTGGGATGCCGCGACCGGCGATGGTCTGGATGGCGACGATGAGCGGTGACGCCCCTGTCCCGCGGTGCGGTGAGGTCTGGTGGGTGGACCTCGACCCGGTCCGAGGGCATGAGCAGGGTCGTCGCCGACCGGGGCTGATCGTCTCGGTTGACGAGTTCAACGAGCTACCGCACGGCCTGGTCTGGCTGGTGCCGATCACCACCCGGCTGCAGCAGCACAGCTTCGCCGTCGAGATCTCTCCCCCCGAGGGGGGGCTTTCGAAGCGGAGCGTGGCCCTCTGTCACCACCTGCGGACAGTCTCGGTCGATCGCCTCGCCCAGGTGCTCGGCGTCGTGTCCGAGGCGACGTCTCGTGAGGTCCTGCGCCGCGTCTGCCTCATCCTCGGCGCGTGATCGCTGCCAGGGCCGGTGGCGGCTCGCGCGGCCGCGGCACCCGCGTTGTTGCCCGCGTTGCCGCCGCTGACCGCCGGCCGCGCCCGACAGCGCCCGACCTGACGCTCACCCGGCTCGATGCCGCTCGCCACCTGGTCCAGCGCTGTTGACGGCTCGGCAGCCGGCAACCGCTCGCACCGGCGCACTGGGCCCATCCGAACCCCGCATCGGGCGCCTCCCGTTCCCACCTTCCGGCCGCTTGTTGCCTTCCCCCGGGACCGGCACTCCCACGCGCGGCCCACGGCCACGTCGCCCGGCTCGCGCCGGCCGGCGGGACCGCACAATGGCGGAAGTGCGTGACTGGCACCTTTCCGGAAGTGCGTGACTGGCACCTTTCCCTTTCCTGACTGGCACTGGCACCTTTCCGGCACCTTTCCCCTGAGCCTCTTTCAAAACGCCCTTCCACGGACGTCTGTGACCTTCCGTGGTGCTCCGGCGGGCGCCCTCCAGCTCCCTGTCATTCCGAGCCCGGGCTGGGCGGGCGGGCGTGCTCGGGCGAGGAATCCTTTGTGGAGAAAGAGCTTGCCACGGCGACATCGCTTCTTGCTGGCCGTCTCGCCATGGGTCCCCCGCGAGGGATCCCTCGTCGACCCTGCGGGTCTCCTCGGGATGACAGGGGTTGTGAAACAGGCTCCCCTTTCAGGCGAGCTGACTCCGACGCTGTCTCAGGCAGGCGCGCGGCCCCTCGCGGCTGCACCCTGACCGCCCCCCGGCGCGGGAGGCCGCCCTGAATGGCGGTCAGGGGACGGTCGCGCTCCAGCCGCCGGTGGTGCCGGACTCGAAGCCGTCGGCGAGCAGCTGGTCGTTGAACCAGCGCTGCCCGAACACTTCGAAGTGACCGTCGGCGAGGCCGGCGTCCGGGTCGTCGGCGAGGTAGACGACCAGGAACTGGTTGCCGGTAGCTCCCCACGCGAGCGCCGGCACATAGGCGTCGTAGACGGTCCCGGAGAGCCCGCCGACGTCGGTCAGACGCTCGTCGTTGACCCCGACCTGGGCGCCGGTCGAGCCGTCGACCCGCTGCAGGTGAACCTCGAGCCCGTCCGCGAGGGGGAAAGCGTCGCGGTCGCCGGCCCACACCACCACGTAGTCGTCGTCGGCCGGGGAGTAGGCGACGTCCAGCGCGCCGTAAACCCGCCCGGCGGGGTCGCCGATCCCGCCCATGCTCGAGATCGGGAAGTCGTTGCCGCCGACCTCGGCCCCGCTCGCGGACAGGCGCTGGCCGAACACCTCGTAGTCGTCGTCGACGTAGCCGCCGACGTTGTCGTCGCCCTGCCAGACCACCAGGTACTCGTTGCGCGCGCTGCTCCAGGCGACGGACGGGTACGCGGCGATGAATGCTCCGTTGCCGGTGCCGCCCAGGTCGCTGATGCGGAAGTCGTTGGGGCCGGTCTCGAGGCGGGTCGCGGCGGCCAGCCTCTGGCCGAAGATCTCTCTCTCGCCGCTGACCAGGCCTCCGGTGTCGTCGCTGCCGGACCAGACCACGAGCAGCTCCCCAGACTGCGGGTTGGCGGTCACTGCCACGGTGGCGACGCCGTAGCTGGCCGTCCCGTCCGGGCCCATGTCCGAGACCCGCAGGTCGTTGTAGCCGACCTCGAACGCCTCGGCGCCGTCGAGCCACTGGCTGTAGACCTCCGTCTCGCCACCGGCCAGCTGCGGGTTGTCCGGGTCCACGCCGACCCAGGCGACCAGGTACTCGTCGGCCGCGGTGTCGAGGGCGAGCGCGAGGCCGTACACGACCATCGACGCATCGCTCACCTGCCGCCTCGCGCCGAGCAGGGCGCCGTTTCCGGCGTCCAGCCGCTGCACCCAGGCCCCGCCTTGCTCTCTCCATGCCACCAGGTACTGCTGGTGGGCGGGGTTGTACACCACGCTCGCGTCTTGGGGATCGTCGTCTACCAAGCGGATCGGGAAGTCCCCCGCCCCGACCTCGAGGCCGGTGGCGGCGTCGAGGCGCTGGCCGTACACCCCACGCGCGCCGAGGTAGTCGCCCCAGACGACGAGGAGCTCGTTGCGGTCGGGGTTGTACGCCACCGCGCCCGAGGCGCCGAAGGTAAGGGTGCCGACGTCGGTCTCGCTGATCCGGAAGTCGTTGGCGCCGATCTGGGGGTCGACCACCACCGGGTAGGCTGCCCGCGCGAGGTCGGCGCCCGCGACCCGCACCCGGGTCGCGGCGGCGGTCACCTCCATGGTCGCGGCGAGCTCGCGGCCGGCGGCGTCGAAAGCCCGCACCGTGCCGAGGGTGACCTCGGAGCGCTCCCCGCGCCAGCGCCAGCCGCCGCCCTGCGGGGCGAAGCGGCCGTCGCTCGCCACCTGGCCCCGGATGACCAGGTCCCCCTCGCCGAGGGAACGCTCCAGGACGAACCGTTGCTCCACGCTGGACGCGTGCGCCAGGTACCGCTCGACCAGGGCGCCCCGGTCGCGGGCCAGGGCGAGGACGCCGTCCGGCACCGGAGGCCCCTCCTCGAGTGGCAACGGTGCCCCCCCGACCTCGACCGCCTCGAGGGACCAGCGCCACGCGACGTCCCCCCCGGCAGGGGCGAAGTGGAGCCCGTCCGGCTCGAGCCGGGCCAGGTGGCGGGGGTTCTCCAGGGAGACCCCGGCCGGGGTGACCGAGATCCGGTTGCGCTCGCGGGCGGCGGGGTCAGACGCGGGGTCCGAGAGGCCCGCCGCGAGGACCGGTGTCGAGAGCGCGGCGAGGGCGGCGACGAGCGGCCGCGGGTCGGGGCGGTGAAGTCTGTGGCGAAAGGGCATCATTCTCCTCCTCGGCTGAGCCGCGACCGTCGGCCAGGGGCAGCGGGGCCCCGAGGCGCTCCGAACGGGAACCCCATTGCGACTCCGTCTCATTCCCACCTGGCGGCGCCGCCTCGCGGCAGACCGGCTCCAGAGGGGTGCCGCGGGTGACGAGCATCGCGACCTCGACCAGCGCTCGCGTCGGCTCAGTTGTCGGCGTTCGGCGTCGCGCACAGTGCGACACGGAAAGGTGCAGGAAAGGTGCAGAAAGGTGCCGGGAAAGGTGCCGGGCACGCCATTCCTGACGTCTCCGAGCGCTTCGACCTGCCAGCGAGGGGGGCGGGGCGGGGGTGGTGACCAGCGCCGACGTCGACCGTGGCACCGCAGGCGCCGCCCCGGGCCCGCTCTCGCTCACCAAGGCGCGCCCTCGCACCGGCAGCGCATGAGCCACGGCAGCGGGCGCGTGCCAGGAGCGTGCCGGGCTCGCGGGCAACAGCTCGCGGACGACCGGGGCGGACGCGACCGAGGAGCGGTTCAAGGCCGTGGCCGAGGGGGTCGGCCACCTCCACCTCGCCGCCCACGGCCCGGTCGTGCCCTCCGCCGCGCCCGGCTCGACCTCGTCCGCGCCAGCCGCGCGACGGCTACTCCGCCGCGGCCGCGACGAAGAACGGGCTCGACCAGGCGGCGCCGCCGTCCTCCTGCACCAGGCGCAGGTAGACGTGCTCGCCGGGAGCGAGGCCCGGCAGGGTCCAGGACAGGGCCAGGTCGCGCCGGCCCTCGCCCGCGGCCGAGTCGACCACCGC
>CAYTJW010000055.1:6295-14694 GCA_964438135.1 uncultured Thermoanaerobaculia bacterium | reverse complement strand
CCCTGGGCGGCAGGCGCCGGCACGGTGCCGGGCAGGTTGGGAGACGGCCGGCGCACGGCGTGGACCCACCGCGCCGAGGGGCGGATCCGGCCGCCGACCGCGGCACCGGGGAGCCGCCCGGGTCGGGCGAACGCTACTCGGCCGCCTGGATCAGGGGGATCGAGCCGGCCAGCTCGTAGCGGATGACGGCGTCGATCTTGTTCTCGATCTGCAGCAGGCGGGCGACCTCGACCTCGGACAGCACCTTGCGGAACTTGGGCACGTACGACTCCCTCACCTTGACCTCGTCGCGGGCGATCGCCAGCATCTCGTCGACCATGCCCTTGGCCTGCTCCGCGGTCGCGCTCTCGTACACCTTGGCGTACTCCTGGATGACCTTCTGGGCGCGGTCGCCGACCTTGGCCATCTCGTCGCGGTACTGCCGGTAGAGGGGCCAGAAGGCCTGCCCCTTCTCGTCGGAGAGGCCCAGCCCGACCGCCACCACCGCCTGGCGGTCGGCGCGCACGTCCGCCCGCAGCTGCTGCAGCTGGTCGGTCTCGCTCACCTGGGCGACCGCGCCCGGCACGAGGGCGAGCAGGGTCAGCACGAGCACCACACCGATTCCGAGTCCACTCCTGGTCATGGTCACTTCCTCCTTCGTGTCCTGTCGGACTGGTTGTCGACCGCCACGCGGCGCGCCGCAGCCGCCGGGGGCATCCCCCGCACCCGCGGAGTCTACCACCGCCCGGCCCGCTCCTCGGGCGCGGGCCGGCGCCGCCCGCGCTCAGCGGAAGAGCCGCCCCACCATCCACTCGAGGTCGTCGCCGGTGGTGCCCCCCGAGTGGCTGCAGTCGGGCTCGCCGGGCGGCAGGTAACCGGCCAGGGTCAGGGCGCGGACCTCCTCGGCCAGGTCGGCGGCGTCCATGGCCCCGTCGCCGGACGGGTCGCACAGCGGGTAGCCGATGGTGTTCGCGACCTGGTTGGTGGTGATCGGGTCGTTGGTGTCGAAGACGATCGACGCCTGGTTGGTGATCTCGGTGCCGTCGGCGAGCCCGGCGCGGGGGTAGACGGTGAAGGTCAGGTGGCCCTCGCCGCGGCCGCTCGCGTCGTTGGGCGGCAGGAAGCCGGCCTCGGGGTCGGCCGGGTAGTCGCCGGTGGCCGGGTCGAGGGTGCGGTAGAGCCAGGCGACCTCGCCCGCCGGGCCCACCTGGGCCGCGAGGTCGAGCCACCAACTGGTCGGGACCTCGGGCCGGTAGTCGCCGATCGTGACCCGGGTGGAGAAGCTCGGCCCGTCGCCGGTGACGGTCACCGACTGGTCGCCCCAGGCCATCTCGCCGAAGCGCAGGGTCGACCAGTCGAGGTCGGGGTCGAGCTGGTCGGTCACCACCACCTCCTGGGCCGGCGCCGAGGCGGTGGGCATGTTCTCGAACTGGACCGTGTAGGTGATGGCGCCGTCCGGGGCGATGGTGTGGCTCACGCCCTCGCCCACCGGCCCGTACTTCTCGTTCGGGTCCTGCGGCCTCAGGATCGACGGCTTGCCGTGGTGCTGCCGCCACAGCTCGAGGTGGGCGGGCGGGACGTTGCCGTCCGGGTAGTCCTTGGCCCAGGTGACGTAGGCGTTGCGGGGGACCGGGTCGTCCCAGTGGTCGCCCGAGGGCCGGAGACCCTCGATGTAGAGGTCGGTGAAGGCGTCGTCGGCGAAGGCGATGATGCCGAGCGCGGCGACGATGTCGGAGAGGAGGATGGTGGCGCCGCCGATGACGACGGTGGCCTCGGCCAGGAAGCCGACCGCCAGCACGGTGCCGGCGACGTTGACGACCATGCTGCCGGCGCCGTGGCTGATCGCGCGCCAGTCGCCCTTCTCGATCCCGTCGCGGATCTCGGCCAGGTTGCAGATCGAGGAGATGGAGCCACCGAAGAAGCCGCCCACCTCGGCGACCGCGCCCTCGACCACCCCGATCATGCCGGTGAAGGAGGTGATCATGTGCGATCCCCAGTCGCCGAGGCCGGAGGGGTCGACCCAGCGCAGGGGGTTGTTGCTGGCGTAGGGGTAGAGATTGAAGCCGGCGAGGTGGCGGAGCGGGTCGGGGGAGAGGAAGCGGCCGAGGTCGGGGTGGTACCAGCGGGCGCCCATCGCCAAGAGGCCGTGGCTGCCGCCGGTCACCCCGAAGCGGCCGGCGAAGCGGAACGGGATCGGGGTCGCGCCGGTGGCCGAGCGGACCCGGCCGAAGGGGTCGAAGGCGGCGGTGTCGGTCACCGCCCCGGCCGCGTCGGTGGCCTGGCAGAGGTTGCCCGCGAGGTCGAAGCCGAGGAAGGTCGGGTTGCCGCCCGCGTCGAGGCGCAGCACCGGACCGTGACCCCACACGAAGCGGTCGGTCACGGCGCCGCCCGCGTCGAGCCGGGCCGCCAGGCCCTGGGAGTCGTGCTCGAGGCGGGTGGTGACGCCGTCGACGGTCTCGGTCAGGCGGTGGCCGAGGGCGTCGTAGGTGAAGGACCAGGCGTGACCACCGGCCGACAGGCCGACCAGGCGGCCCTCCGCGTCCCAGCTCAGAGCGGCGCCGGCGAAGCCGGTCAGGTTGCCGTCGGCGTCCCAGCTCGGGCTCTCGGCGCCGACCGCGGTGTACTGGTTGAGGGAGTCCACCTCGTAGTCGGTGACCACGCCGTTGTCGTCGACCGCGCTGCGGTTGCCGGCCGCGTCGTAGGAATAGGCGACGTGGCTCCCGTCCGGCCGGTCGACGCGGGTGAGACGGTCGAGCACGTCGTACGCGTACGTCGTCACTCCCTCGAGGGTGGTCACGGTGGCGACGTTGCCGGCCGTGTCGTAGGTGGCGGCGAAGCTCGCCTGCAGCACGTCGCCCGGCCCCAGGTGCCGGATCTCGGCGATGCGGCCGACGGCGTCGTAGGCGTAGGCGACGGCGGTGCCGTTGCCCCGGTCCTCGCGGGCGAGCCGACCGTCCGAGTCGTAGCTGTAGGTCACCCACACCGTGGTCGCGCCGTCGGTGACCTGGGCCAGGCGGCCGGCCGGGTCCCAGACGCGGCCGACCGCGAAGCCGTCCGAGTCGGTGCGGAGCAGGAGACGGCCGCGGTCGTTCCAGGTCAGGTCCGAGAAGCGGCCGCTGGCCTGGGTGAGCCGCTCGGCGAAACCGCGGCCGTCGTGCTGGATGGCGATCGTCCCGGCGGCGTTGGCGGCAGTCGCGAGCGCCCCGCTCCCCGGCTCGTAGGTGAACGACGCCCACGGCCCGGAGTCGAGCGTGACCTCCTCGACCTGGCCGCGCAGATTGCGGGTGAGCTCGAACAGCTGGCCGCGGCGGTTGGTGTACTGCACCATCTGCCCGCCGGCGTCGGCGGCGAAGTCCTCGTGGCTGGCGTCGGGGTAGGTGACGGACACCAGGCTCGAGGCGCCGTCGTAGTCGAAGGTGGTGACCCGCTCGAGCGGGTCGGCGAGGAGGCCGAGCATGGCCCCGCCGGACGGCGGGTAGAGGAAGCCGAGGGTGGTCCGTGCGCCGCTCGCGTAGGTCGTCCAGAGGGGGTGGCCGAGGGGGCCGTGGACCGTGTCGGTGAGGGCGCCGGCGCCGTTCTCGACCCGCGTCACGTGGCCGTCGCCGTCCCAGGCCAGGGTCGAGGCCGTGCCGTCCGCCCACAGCGTCGCCCCGGGCCGGCCGTACTCGTCGCGCAGGGTGGTGGCGACCGCGCCGCTCGCCAGGCTGGTGGTGGTGTGGCCGAGGGCGGGGTAGGTCCAGGTCACAGGCTCCGCGCCGCCGTCGCGCGACACGCCGGCCGGCCGCCCGAGGCCGTCGTACTGGAAGAAGGTGTGGCTGCCGTCCGGGTGGGTGATCGAGGTCAGGGCGTGGTCGGCGGGCGAGCCGGTGACGCCGTTGTAGGCGTAGGTCGTGACCCGGTTGCCGGGCGCGATCACCTCGAGCAGGTGCTCGCCGGCCGGGTCGTAGGCGTAGGTCGTGATGGAGCCTGCGGGGTCCTCGAGCTGGCTGACCCGGCCGGTGACCGGGTCGTGGCTCAGGGTCAGGGCGTCGCCCGAGGAGTGGCTCACCGTCTCCAACCGCCCCTCGCCGTCGTAGCCGAGGGTCAGGGAGTTGCCGAAGCGGTCGGAGATGGCGGCGAGCTCGCCGGTCGCGGCGAAGGCGAGCACGGTGCCGTCCGCCTCGACCAGCCGGTAGAGGCCGCCCGCGACCACCAGCCGGCCGCCGTCGCCGGGGTTGGCGACGTACGAGCCGTCGGCCCGGCGCAGGAACCGCCGCACGCTGCCGCCGTTGCTGACCAGGTCGACCGCGCCCGAGCCGTCCACGCTCGCCCGGACGTCGAAGTAGAGGTCGGTCCAGCCGCGACCGAAGGGGCCGACGCGGAGGCGGGAGGTGAGGCTGGCCGGGTAGGAGCGGGCAAAGGCGAGGGGCAGGCCCGGCGCCGGGCAGGAGGCGTCGAGGGCCATGGCCTGGCTGCCGAGGTCCTTGACCCCGAGGACGTGTCCCCAGACCAGGCCGAGCAGCGCGGCCGGGTCGTGGACGAAGCGACCGAGGCCCGCCAGGTGGTCGGCCGCCTCGACCAGGGTGGCGTGGTAGTCGCCCCAGGTGGCGCCGACCTCGCTCGTGAGCAGCGGCCACATCCGGTCCCAGGCGTCGTCCACCACCCCGTCCGGCCGGAAGCCGGCCTCCTGGGCGTCCCAGTCGACGGCGGTCGCGGCGCCGCCGCTGCCGAGCACCGAGATGGCGAAGCCGAGCTGCTGGCCGTTGGCGCCCTCGGCGACGAAGGAGATCGGCACGCTGTGGCGGCGCCCCGGGGACAGGGTGCCGGCCGCGCCCGGGGTGACGCGGTCGACGGCCAGCACCTGCACCGGCCCGCGCACCCACGGCGCGCGCGGGTCGAGCCGCATCGCCAGGTTCTCGTCGCTGGTCACGACCAGGAGCGGCGCGGGCATGTCGACCGTGCCCACGTTCTCGTACTGGAGGACCATCGTGTAGGGCCGGCTGTCCCGGGCCTGGTCGGGAATGACGAGCTCGGCGTCGAGCAGGGCGGCGCCGCCGGCGACGACCGTGAAGGCGCCGGGCAGGACCGCCTCGCCGAGGTCGGGCCACACCACCGCCAGGTCGGCGGTCTGGGCGGCCAGCCCGCCCAGCGGCAGGGTGACGCCGAGCAGCTGGCCGGAGGCGCTGAAGGGGGCGGCGCTGCGCAGCACCGCCGCGCCCTGGCGCAGCTGGACGACGACGCCCGGCTCGAAGCCCAGCCCCTCGACCTGGCAGGTGACGCTGCCGGCGCTGCCGCCCTCGTCCGGGGTCACCGCCGCCAGGTAGCGCCCCACGGCCTGGGCCTCGAGCTGGAAGGCGCTGGTGCCGCCGTGCGCCCAGTCCGCCGACCAGACCGAGAGGTAGAGCGGGCCCGGCGGCGGATTGGCGACCAGCAGCTCGAGGCGCCCGTCGGGCCGCTCCCTGCCCTGCCAGTCGTAGAGGGCGAGACCGGGCAGGCCGCCGCGGCGGCCGAGCAGCCTGAGCTCGCCGGCGCCACCGGTGCGCTCGACCTCGACCACCAGGTTGGCGGCCGCCCCGGGCGCCAGGTCGAGTGAGAAGTCTGCCCAGCCGAGGTGACGGACGCTGCCGGTGACGACCTCGGCGAGGGCGATCGGCCGCGCCGAGCGCTCGACCGGCTCGAGCCCGGTCGCCCACAGCAGGGCGTGCTCGTAGCTGTCGGTCGGGGCGCTCAGGACCAGGGCGCCGTCGGCGGACAGGGCCAGGGCGCCGACGCCGTAGCTGCCGTGGCCGGCGAAGCCGCGCCGGAGGGTGTGCGCGGCCAGGTCCCAGAGCTGCAGCCTCGCGTCCCCGGGGGCGAACTGGAGCCCGACCAGGGCGTGGACCCCGTCCGGGGCGTATGTGAGCGCGTTGGGGTTGCCCGCCGTGGTGCCGAGCGGGACGTCGTTGAGCGGCACCCCGGTCGCGGCGTCCCACTCCCGCAACCAGTACTGCCCGCTGCCCTGGTGACCGGTGAGGATGCGGCTGCCGTCGGGCGAGAAGCAGGCAGCGGCGCTGCCCGGGGTGGCGAGGGTGAGGCCCGGCGCGCCGGTGGTGGCGGCGAAGGTGCGGCTGCTCGAATCGTCGGCCGCGGTCAGGACCTGAGCTCCGTCGGGCGCGAACGACACCCTCAGGATCGAGGCACCGTGGCCAGCCATGGTCGCGACGTGCGTGCCGTACGTGACGTCCCAGGTCCGCGCCGTGGCGTCGGCCGAGCCGGTCGCGGCCAGCAGCCCGTCGGGCGAGAAGGCGACGCAGCGCACCTCGCCGGTGTGGCCGCTCAGGGTGTGGAGCGGGGTGGCGGCGTCGAGGTCCCAGAGGATCGCCGTGGTGTCGGTCGAGCCGGTCAGCAGGCGGGTTCCGTCGGGCGAGATCGCCACTGCCAGGACGTTGCCGGTGTGGCCGACGAAGGAGCGGAGCGGCGCGCCGGTGACCAGGTCCCACAGGATCGCGGTCTTGAGCTGGACGGTCGCCGCCCAGCGGCCGTCGGGCGAGATCGCCACCTTGTCGTAGCTCGAGTAGAGGTTGCTGACCTGCACCTCCCACTGGTCGCCGCGGAGGAGCGGGTCGGGGGCGTCGACCGCGACTGCCCGGACGTTGCGGTAATGCCCGGCCAGCAGCTCGTCGCCGGCCGGGGAGAAGGCGAGGGCGGTCAGCCCGTAGATGCGCTCGCTCCCGTGCAGCTGGCGGCCGGAGGCCACCTCGAACACCCGCTCGATCGTGCCGGTGCCGGCGGCGGCGAGGGCGCCGTCCGCGCTCAGGGCGATGGTCACTACCCCGCCCCCCGTGTCCAGGTTGCGGACGGTGGCGCCGGTGGCCGCGTCGAGCACCACGGCCGGGTCCGCGCTCGAGGTGGCGATGCCGACCAGGCGGCCGTCGCCCGAGTAGACCGCCTGGCTGGACGGGTAGCCGGGGGTGTCGCGGTAGGTCTGGAGGAGGGCGCCGGTGGCCGCGTTGTAGGCCCGCACCTGCATCGACGCCACCAGCACCCGGCTGCCGTCGGGCGAGAACACGGCGCTGCACAGGTTGCTGTTGCAGGCGCTGATCGACACGACCTGGCCGCCGCCGGTGTTCCACACCTTGACCTTGCGGTCGGCCGAGCCGGTGACGATGCGGCCGCCGTCAGGGGAAAAGGCGACGCTGTTGAGGGCAGCGGTGTGGCCGGTGAAGGTGCGGACCAGGGCGCCGGTCGAGGCGTCGTAGAGCGTGGCCGTGCTGCTCGCGCCGGCGGTGAGGAGGAGGGTGCCGTCCGGCGACAGCGCGGCCGGGCAGGCGCTCGAGCCGGTCCCGGTCGGGACCGCGAGCAGCTCGGCGCCGGTCGCGCGACTGAAGACCCTGGCCGTCGCGTCCTTGCCGCCGGTCACCACCCGCGCCCCGTCGGAGGAGTACGAGACCGAGGTGACGTCGGCGGTGTGGCCGGTGAAGACCTGCTCCGGCCATGCCGCGGCGACGTCGAAGAGGGCGACGCCGCCGGTCTTGCGCACCGTGACCCCGCCGTCGAGCTGCGACACGGAGGCGGCGACGAAGGCGGTGGCAGAGTCGGGCAGGAAGCCCACCCGGCGGAAGGTCGGCGGCAGGTCGGCGCTCGGCTCGTGCAGCGACAGGCTGGCCAGCTCGGCGCCGGTCGCAGGGTCGACGAGCAGGCCGAGGTCGCCCCAGGAGGAGCTGGAGCGAGTGGACCCGAGCAGCAGGCTGGTGCCGTCGGGGGCAAAGGCGAGGGTGCGGGCGCCCCAGAAGTGGAGGTTGCGGACGGTGGCGCCGGTCGCGGCGTCGTAGAGGCTGACGCCGCCGCTCGAGCAGGAGGCGGCGATGGCGGTGCCGTCCGGCGCGAGCGCCGCGACCGGGCACGACGGCAGGCTGACGAGCTCGGTGTTGCCGGGGACCGTCAGGACCCGGGTGCCGGAGTAGCCGGCGACCAGCAGGCGGGTGTTGTCCGGGAAGAACGCGACGAACCGCACCGCGCCGATGTCGGCGGTGGTCATGACCTGGGCTCCGGCGGCCGTGTCCCACACCGTCGCGTAGCCGTGGTACTCCGCCGAGCCCTGGTCGCCGACCGCGACCATGCTGCCGTCGGGGGAGAAGGCGACCTGGCAGGCGCTCACGCCGGCGAGGCTGCGCTCCCAGAGCTTGCTCCAGGTGGCGGTGCTCCACAGCCGGACGATGGCGACGCCGCTGGCTGTCCCGCCCGCGGCGGCAAACAGGGCGCCGTCCGGGGAGGAGGCCACCGCCTGCAGCTTGCCGTCGTCGGCGAGGAGGCCGACCTCGCCGCCGGTGGCCAGGTCGCGGAAGGCCACCGCCGAGCTCTGCGAACCGAGGGCGACGGTGGTCCCGTCCGGCGCCAGCGCGGCGTCCGTCAGGTCGCCGGGGGCGAGCATGCGGCGCGGGGTGCGCACGGTCTCCTGGGCG
>CAYTJW010000055.1:0-6195 GCA_964438135.1 uncultured Thermoanaerobaculia bacterium | reverse complement strand
ATGGAGCGCTACTGCCTGACCGACACCTGCGTCCTGAGCCTGGTCGGGGGTGACATCACCCGCGCCGCGGTCGACGCCATCGTCAACGCCGCCAACCAGGCCATGCTGGGTGGCGGCGGCGTCGACGGCGCCATCCACCGCTCAGCCGGCCCGGAGCTGCTCGCGGCCTGCCGGCTGGTGCCGCAGGTGCGGCCGGGGGTGCGCTGCCCGACCGGCGAGGCGCGGATCACCCCCGGCTTCCGGCTGCCCGCCCGCTTCGTCATCCACACCGTCGGCCCGGTCTTCAGCTCGGCCGCGGAGTCGGCGCCGCTGCTCGCCTCCGCCTACCGCTCGAGCCTGCGCCTGGCGGGCGAGCAGGGCCTGACGTCGATCGCCTTCCCGGCCATCTCCTGCGGCGCCTTCGGCTACCCGCTCGAGGAGGCGGCGGTCGTCGCCGTCGAGGCCTGCCGGGAGCCGCCGCCGGGCCTGACCGAGGTCCGCTTCGTCCTGTTCGACGACGCGGCCCGCGCCGCCTGGGAGCAGGCGGCCGCCCGGCTGCTCGCGCCCCGAGCCTGAGTCACGCCCAGACGATACGGCTCATCTGGTAGCGGGTCGCCAGGTCCGGGTGGTAGGGGATGACGCGGATGCCGATGCCGCGGTTGCCGGCCGCGCTGCAGACGTAGACGCCGCGGAACAGGTAGCGGCCGCCGCCGAGGTCGCGCTCCACCGCCATCGGCACCGTCGTGCCGCCGCGCAGGCGGCGGAACTCGTCGAGGCGTCCGGCGTACATCTCGACGCAGACGTCGTCGGGCACCAGCGAGCCCAGCCGCAGGGTCGCCACCACCGCCACCTCGGCGCCGGCCGGCAGCGCCTCGTCGCCGATCCCCTCGGCCCCGGTCGACTCGACCGCCACGTCCTTCCAGCCGGCGAGCACGCGCTGCTGCCAGGCGGCCAGCGCCTTGGCGCGGGCGAAGTCGTCCGCCGCCAGCCGCTCGAACTGGGCCTTGGCGCGGCGGTAGAACTTGTCGTGGTACTCCTGCACCATGCGGTCGGTGTTGAAGAAGGGCGCCAGGACCCGGATCGACGCCTTCATCATCTGCACCCAGCCGCGCGGCACCTGGTCGCGGCCGCGGTCGAAGAACAGCGGCACCACCGCCCGCTCGAGCAGCTCGTAGAGGGCCCGCGCCTCGACCTCGTCCTGGTAGGCCTGGTCGGTGTACTCCTCGCCGTGGCCGATCGCCCAGCCGACCTCGGGGCTGTAGCCCTCGGCCCACCATCCGTCGAGGATGGACAGGTTGAGGGCGCCGTTGGCGGCCGCCTTCATGCCCGAGGTGCCGCTCGCCTCCATCGGCCGGCGCGGGGTGTTCATCCACACGTCGACGCCCTGCACCAGGTAGCGGGCGACGTTGATGTTGTAGCCCTCGACGAACAGGACGCGGTCGCGCACCTCGGGGTCGCGGGCGAAGTGGACGATGTGGCGGATCAGCTCCTTGCCGGCCTGGTCGTGGGGGTGGGCCTTGCCGGCGAAGATGATCTGCACCGGCCGGTGCGGGTCGGTGAGGAGGCGCTTCAGCCGCTCGGGGTCGCGGAACAGGAGGGTGGCCCGCTTGTAGGTGGCGAAGCGGCGGGCGAAGCCGATGGTCAGCGCGCCGGGGTCGAGCACCTCGTCGGCGCGGGCGACCTCCTGCTGCATCGCCCCGCGGTTGGCGAGCTGGACCTTGAGCTTGCCGCGGGCGAACTCCACCAGGCGCTCGCGGCGCCGCTCGTGGGTCCGCCACAGCTCGGCGTTGGGGATCCGGTCCACCCCTTTCCACACCTCGCGGTCGGCGGTGTCCTCCTTCCAGGCCGAGCCCAGGTAGCGGTCCAGGAGCTCGGTCAGGTCGTGGCTCATCCAGGAGCGGAGGTGGACACCGTTGGTGACGTGGTCGACCGGCAGCTCCTCGAGCGGGATGCCGCGGTAGCCGGGTGCGATCATCTTGGCGGTGACCTCGCGGTGGAGGGCCGACACCGAGTTGGTGAAGGTCGAGTTCTTGAGCGCCATGGCCGCCATGTTGAAGGGCTCGGCGGCGTCGTCGCGGTTCTCCCGCCCCATGCGCAGCAGTCGGTCGACGGTGATGCCGAGCTCGCCGACGTAGTCCGAGAAGTACTCGCGCATCAGCTCGGGCGGGAACCGGTCGAACCCGGCCGGGACCGGGGTGTGGGTGGTGAACAGGTTGCCTCCGCCGGTGGCGACCCGGGCCTCGGCGAAGCTGAGGCCGTGGTCGTGCATGGCCAGCCGCGCCCGCTCCAGGATCGAGAACGCCGCGTGTCCCTCGTTGATGTGGACCACCTGCGGGCAGATGCCCATCGCGTGCAGCGCCCGCACGCCGCCGATTCCGAGCACGATCTCCTGCTGCATGCGGGTGCGCTGGTCGCCGCCGTAGAGCTGGTCGGTGATGTCCTGGTCGGCGCGCGAGTTCTCGGGCAGATTGGTGTCGAGGGCGTAGAGGCACACCCGCCCCACGTCGCAGCGCCACACCTGCAGCCACACGGTCCGCCCCGGGAAGCGCAGGCCGACCTTGACCGGCCGGCCGTCGGCTGAGCGCACGCGGCGCAGCGGCAGAGAGAAGAAGTCGTTGACCGGGTACCGCTCCTGCTGCCAGCCGTCGGCGTTGAGGTACTGCTGGAAGTAGCCCTGCTGGAACAGGAGGGTGACGCCGACCAGCGGCAGACCGAGGTCCGAGGCCGACTTGAGGTGGTCGCCCGACAGCAGCCCGAGGCCGCCGGAGTACAGGCGCAGGCTCTCGGTGAGCCCGAACTCCATCGAGAAGTAGGCGATGTGCGGCCGGTCGGCAGGCCCCACGTGGCGCGAGTACCAGGTCTCGTTGGTGCGGTAGACGGAGAGCTCGTACTGGACGCGGTCCATCAGGTCGAGGAAGCCGCGGTCGTCCATCAGCGCCCGCAGGCGGTCCTGCTCGAGACGGTGCAGCATCATCACCGGGTTGTGGCGGGTCGCGTCCCACAGCTCGTCGTCGACGCGCCGGAAGAGGTCGATGGCGATCGGGTTCCAGGTCCACCACAGGTTGTAGGCGAGGTCGTTCAGGGGGGTGAGCCGCTCCGGCAGCGACGGCTCGACCCGGAACTCGAGAAGCGTGCGCATTCCGTCCATGTCGCCTCCTCCACGAGACCAGCAGGGCCATTCTATCGACATCGCCGCGGGCGGTCGAGGCGGGTTATGATGCCGGGGGGACCTCCGTGACCACGGCGGCGGTGATCATCGTCGGCGACGAGCTCCTGACCGGCAAGGTGCGGGACTCGAACGGCCCGCAGCTGGTCTCCCTGCTGCGCGAGCAGGGCGTGACCCTGGTCCGCGTCGCCTACGTCGCCGACGGGGTCGAGGACATCGCCGACGAGGTCGGGCGCTGCGCCACCCGCCACGACGCGGTGGTCACCTCGGGCGGGCTCGGCCCGACCCACGACGACCGCACCGTCGAGGGGGTCGCGCGCGGCCTCGGCGTGCCGGTGGTGCGCCACGGGGCCCTCGAGGCCATGGTCCGCACCCTGTGGGGCGAGCGGGTCAACGACGCCGCCCTGCGCCTGGCCGACGTGCCCGCCGGCGCCCGCCTGCTCGCCGGCGGCGACGGGCTGCTGCCGGTGGTCGTGGTGCGCAACGTCTACCTGCTGCCCGGGCTCCCGCGCCTGTTCACCGCCAAGCTGGCCAGCCTGCGCGGCGAGCTGCGCGGGAGGCGCCGCACCCTGCGCAACCTCTACCTGCAGTGCGACGAGTTCGCGGTCGCGGCCACCCTGGCGCGAGTCGCCGCCGAGTCGCCGACGGTGTCGGTGGGCTCCTACCCCCGTCTCGACGAACCGGGCCACCAGGTATGGGTGACCGTCGAGGGCACCGACCCGCAGGCGGTCGAGCGCTCCCTCGCCCGCCTCCTCGAGCTCCTGCCGCCGGAGTACGTGCTGCGAGCCGAGTGACCGCCCCGCCGCACCCGGGCCCGCGCCGCCTCCGGTCGCCGCACGAGCCGGGGGCGACGGTGCGGGGGCTGCAGTCGTCGTCGATTCCCCTGCCGCACCGTCTCACCGCCGAGCTGTCGCTCGAGGGGCTCGAACGCGCGGCCCAGGGCCACCGCGACGACGTCGGGATGCTCGCGCCGTCGACCGTCCTCCGAGGCCGGGGCCGGCACCGCGCCGGCGGCTACGGACTCTCGAGGAACCCGGGCGCGAGGTCGACGCGCTGGCCGCTCGACGCGACCTCGAGCTCGACCGAGGTGTACTCCCAGCGGCCGCCGCTGCGGCTGGCCTCGACGCGGACCGTGCCCTTGCCGTCGGGGCCGGAGACCGGGATGCGCAGGCTCGCCGCGCCGCCGTCACCGTCGACGCTGACCGACCCCTGCACCAGGAAGCCCGCCTCGATCGGCTGGCCGAGCGCCTCGACCGCCGCCGGGCTCTGCTGTGCCCTCCGCAGGCCCTCCTGGTAGGGCTCGGTCTTCGAGGCCGTGAACATGGCCAGGCCGCCCACCGCCAGCGCGAACGCCACCAGCGCCGCCACCAGCACCACGCACCCGCCGCACCCGCACGCCGCCCACTTCATGCAGCCCGAGCGCTTGTCGTCGGCCATGCCCGCCTCCTGCTCGCCTCGCCACTACTCTAGCGGGATCCTCCCCGCCGGTCGAGGCGTGCATCGCCGCAGTTCCTCGCGACGCGACGTGGACGTGGACGTGGTCGTGGACGATGGCTGCGCGGGGTCCAGGTCCAGGTCCAGGTCCAGGTCCAGGTCCAGGTCCAGGTCCAGGTCCAGGACGGCTGGCACGGGCGCGGGTCACGCCGGGTGGGCGGGGGAGCTGACCGCTGAAAGCTGACAGCTGAGAGCTTCCCGCTGTCCACGTCCACGTCCATGACCACGTCGGAGCGACCGGTCAACGTCTGCTCCGTCCGGTGCCGGTGCAGGTATGGACCGATGCCGGCGGTGGCAGGACGCAGGTCGCCTATACTCCCCCCATGGCCGCCGCAGAGACCCAGGGTCGATCGCCGCGCGGGCCGTGGGCGCGGGCGCTCGAGGCGGCCCGGCGCACGCCGCCGGAGCGCAACCGCTACGTCGACCTGCTGCGGGCGCTGTCGATCATGGCCGTGGTCGGCGGCCACTGGCTGATGGCCGCCCCTCACCTCGAGGGCGGCGAGCCCCGCCTCGGCCACCTCCTCGAGGCCGCGCCGTGGACCCAGTGGCTGACCTGGCTGCTGCAGGTGATGCCGGTGTTCTTCTTCGTCGGCGGCTTCTCGAACGGCGTCTCCTGGCAGGCCGCGCGCCGCAAGGGCTCGCCGTACGCCGTCTGGCTCGACGGCCGCACCCGCCGCCTGCTCGGTCCGGCGCTGCCGTTGCTGCTGGCGTGGGGGGCGATGGCGGCGGTCGCCCACGGCCAGGGGGTCGGCCCGGCCATGATCCGGGTCGGCTCCCAGGTCGCCCTGGTGCCGGTCTGGTTCCTCGCCGTCTACCTGCTGGTGGTGGCGCTGGTGCCGCTGACCCACGCTGCCTGGGGTCGCTGGGGCCTCCTGACCGTCGCCGCGCCGGTGGTGACCGCCGCCGCGGTCGACCTGGCCTTCTTCGCCGCCGGCCTCGAGGCCCTCGGCTGGCTCAACTACCTGTTCGTCTGGCTGGCCGTGCACCAGCTCGGCTACGCCTGGCACGACCAACGCCTGGCCGGGCTGCGGGTGAGCCTGCCGCTGCTCGCGGTCGGGCTCCTCGCCCTGGTGGCGCTGGTCGAGCTCGGCCCCTACCCGCGCAGCCTGGTCAGCGTGCCGGGCGAGGCGGTCAGCAACACCCTGCCGCCCAAGCTCCCCCTGCTCGCCCTCGGCGCGGCCCAGGTCGGCCTCCTCCTGACCCTGGAGCGGCCCACCCGGCGATGGCTCGAGCGGCTCCGCCCGTGGGCCGCGACGGTGCTGGTCAACGGCCTGATCATGACCGTCTTCCTGTGGCACAGCACGGTCATGATGCTGCTGGTCGGCCTCGCCTTCTGGCGGCTCGAGGGCGTGCTCGCCGTCCCGCCCGCCACCCCCCTGTGGTGGGCGGCCCGGCCGCTCTGGCTGCTGGCCTACGCCGCGGTCAGCCTGCCCGTGGTGCTGCTCTTCGCCCGCTTCGAGCGCGGCGAGACGCCGGCCGGGCAGGCGCCCGCGAGCGCCTGGCGCCAGCTCCTGGGCTGCGCCGTGGCCTGCGCCGGGCTAGCGGCGCTGGCCCTC
>CAYTJW010000054.1:0-14832 GCA_964438135.1 uncultured Thermoanaerobaculia bacterium | reverse complement strand
ATCGCCCGCGCCGAGCTCCTCCCCGGCGGGACCGCGCCCCGCACCCGGGCCCGCTCCCCCTCGGGCTCGCAGCCGACCAGCAGCAGCCGCGCGCGGGGGTGGCGGGGGGCGACCGCGGCGAAGGCCGCCAGCAGCTCCCGCCAGCCCTTCCAGTCGCGCACCGAGACCTGGCCGACCAGCAGCTGGTCGGGCGTCAGGGCGAGCTCGCGACGCACGGCCGCGGGGTCGACCCGGGCCGGGTCGAAGCGCTCGGTGTCGGTGCCGGCGTGGAGGGTGTGGACCGCCTCCGGGCGCAGCCGACCGGAGGCGATGACCACCTCCCGCACCGCCTCGGCCACGCACGTCACCGCCGCCACCCGCGGGTGCCGGTACTTGAGGCGGTTCCAGCGGTCGAGGGGGAAGGACACGCCGCGGTTGACCACCACCGCCGGCAGCGGCCCCAGACCGGTCGCGGCGAGGAGGGCGAGGGCGTGCGCCCGGCCCTTGTGGACGTGGACCACGTCGGTCGGCTGGCGGCGCAGGTGACGGCGCAGGGCGAGCGCCGAGGCGAGGTCGAAGGGGTGACGCAGCGGCAGGCCCAGGAAGGCCACCCCGGCCCGGCGGCAGGCCTCCTCGAGGTCGCCCCCGGGCCGGCTGACGACCGTCAGCCGGTGGCCGCGGCCGGCGAGCCCGCGCGCCGCCTCCTCGAGCTGCACCACCGAGCCGGTGGTGAGGCGGTTCTTCTCCAGGGCGTGGACCACGGTCAGCGGGCGCACCGGCTCCCCCGCCCCAGTATAGAGGCTGTCGGTCCCACCGTCCCTGTTGTAAGTGATTGCTGAGAATGCTCGTGAAGCGAATCACAAGTTCCCGCCAGTTGACTCGTGACGCCGCACCGGGTATCCTCTCGGCCCGCAGTGGAAGGGAGGAGATCATGAGCCAGGGTTTCAACGCGTTCGAGATGGCACAACGGCAGTTTGACGCGGTGGCGGACAAGCTGCAGCTCGACCCGGCGATGCGCGAGCTGCTGCGGTGGCCGCTGCGCGAGTACCACTTCTCCATCCCGGTCAAGATGGACGACGGCTCGGTCAAGGTCTTCCGCGGCTTCCGCGTCCAGCACAACGACGCCCGCGGCCCGGCCAAGGGTGGCATCCGCTTCCACCCGCACGAGACGGTCGACACGGTCCGCGCCCTGGCCACCTGGATGACCTGGAAGTGCGCGGTGGTCGACATCCCGCTCGGCGGCGGCAAGGGCGGCGTGATCTGCGACCCGCACGACCTCTCCGACCGGGAGCAGGAGCGCCTCTGCCGCGGCTGGATCCGGCAGGTGGCGCGCAACGTCGGCCCGGTGCAGGACGTGCCGGCGCCGGACGTGATGACCAACCCCCAGCACATGGTGTGGATGCTCGACGAGTACGAGACCATCACCGGCGGGCACTACCCGGGCATGATCACCGGCAAGCCGGTGGGGGTGGGCGGCTCGCTCGGGCGCACCGAGGCGACCGGCTACGGCGTGATCTACTGCGTGCGTGAGGCGCTCAAGCGCATGAACGTGCCCGTCAAGGGCAGCCGCGCCGCCATCCAGGGCTTCGGCAACGTCGCCCAGTACGCCTCGAAGCTGCTCGTCGAGCTCGGCGGCATTGTGGTGTGCGTGTCGTGCTGGGACAACCACGACCGGGTCTCCTACACCTTCCGCAAGCTCGACGGCGTCGACCCGGACTTCCTCCTCTCGATCACCGACCGCTTCGGCACCATCGACAAGGACAAGGCGCGCGCGGCGGGCTACGAGATTCTGCCGGGCGACGTCTGGATCGAGCAGGAGGTCGAGATCCTGATCCCGGCCGCGATCGAGAACCAGGTCACGGCCGAGAACGTGACCCGGGTCAAGCCGACCGTCAAGATCGTGGCCGAGGGCGCCAACGGGCCCACCACCCCCGAGGCCGACGCGGTCCTCAAGGAGCGCGGCATCTTCGTCATCCCCGACTTCCTCTGCAACGCCGGCGGCGTGACCTGCTCCTACTTCGAGCAGGTGCAGTGCAACGCCAACTTCTTCTGGACCAAGGAAGAGGTCCTCCAGCGGCTGGACGAGAAGATGACCTCGGCGTTCCACGCGGTCGCCGACCTGGCCGCCCAGAACCACGAGTACATGCGGGACGCGGCCTACATGATCGCGATCAAGCGGGTCGCCAGCTCCGCCCACCTGCGCGGCTGGGCATAGGCCCCCCACCCTTCGTCTCTCGCGCGCCCCGGGTCGGGTCACACCCCCCCGGGGCGTTTCTCTGTCCCGAGCCCGCGCCCCTGGTCTCGGGTCTGGCGGAGGGCGCCGTCGGGCGCGGGTCCCGCGGCCCGCCGCTCAGCCGGGCGGCGCCAGGAACGCCACCGCCCGCTCCGCCTCGCCGTCCATCAGGCAGTGCAGCAGGCGACCGCCCGCCACCTCCGGGACACAGACCACGCGCACCACCCCGGCCAGGTCCGCGAAGGCGGGGGCGACCCTCGCCAGGGCGTCGGCCGAGCCGCGCAGGAAGGCCTCGTTCCAGACCACCCCGGCCGAGTCGGGGTAGAGCGGCAGGTAGGCGATGGCGGACTCGACCAGGTCCTGGAAGAAGTGGGTCCCGAACGACACGTCCGGGAGGTAGCGGCCCTTCTGGCGGGCGATCTCCACCAGCATGGCGGTGCGACAGATGTCGGCGTAGGTCACCGGCACGCCGAGCCGGATGTCGCCGCGGCTGCCCCAGCGGCCCGGCCCCAGGAGCGCGAACCGCCGCGCCGGCAGGGCGCGGTTGAGCGCCCCCACCGCCCTCGCCACCCGCAGCATGGCGTCGCGCGTCTCGAGGCGCTCGTAGTCGCGCGGGTCGACCAGAACCAGATACTCGAGGTCGCGTACCGCACCGGTCTGGACGTGGCGGTCGGCGGTGAAGACCACGGCGGCGGGGTCGAGGTCGGCGGGCACCGCCACCCGCCGCGCCGTGCCTGCCAGCGACAGGGCGCGGCACTGCAGCAGGTGGAGGGACTCGCCGTCGTGGGCGAGCTCGACGTCGACCGGCTCGCGCAGGCCCTCCTCGAGGGTGTCGAGAACCGCCTTGAGCTCGCGCGGGAAGGCGCTGCGGAGGAGGGCCTCGAAGGTCACCACCGGCTCCCCGGGCTCGCTCGGGGTCAGGCCGCCGAGGAGCGGGTGCAGCTGCTGGTCGCGGTAGACCGACAGCAGCTGCGGCAAGAGCGGCAGCTGCCACCCGACCCGGGCCAGCAGCTGCTCGAGCGGCAGGGCCGCGAAGTGGCCCCGCTCGAGGTCGATGACGTCGACCTCGTGCTGCGAGTAGCGGTAGGCCTCCTCGGGTTGCTGCAGCGCCTTGAGGAGGGGTTGCTCGAGCGCCACCAGCACCGGGTAGTCGCCGCCGGTGCGGTCGACGGCGCGAGTGCCGAGGCCGAGCACCAGCCGGGCCATGCCGTCGGTGCGGCGGATGCGCGACGACCAGCGCATCTCGCAGCGCGAGAAGGCGACCCCGGCGAAGGCGGGCAGGAAGAGGTCGCCGACCTGGCGCCCGACCACCTCCTGGATGAGGATTCCCATCTGCTCCTGGAAGTCGAGCAGGCCGCGCTCCCGCCGGTACTCGATCGGGTCGGGGTGGAAGACCGAGGCGTAGACCTCGGCGATGGCGTTCTCCAGCTCGGCCAGGCGCTGCTCCATGCTGCCCCGGTTGGGGATGAACAGGCTGCGGTACTTGCCGGAGAAGGCGTGACCGATGCGGTCCTCGAGCAGGCTGGACGAACGCACCACGAGCGGCACCTCGCCGAGCCGCTCGAGCGCCGCCCGCAGACCGGCGTGGAGGGTGGGGGGAAAGGTGCCGCCCCGGAACAGGCGCTGGACCAGCGGGAAGTCCTCCCGCACCTCGTCGATCGGCCGGTACTTGACGTTGATGATCTCCTCGAGGCCGTTGTGCTCGAGGAAGTCGAGGATGCCGCTCGACGGGACGTAGAACGAGCGCGGCGCCTTGACCTCGCCGGCGAAGCGGCCGCTGGCGCGGGCCCGGGCGAGGATGGAACGGGCCAGGATCAGGCCGGCCGCCTTGCCGCCGATGCGCCCCTGGTTGCCGGTCACCGGCACCATGTGGTCCATGACCTCGGCGATGTCGCGCACCCGCACGAACAGCTTGGCGACGGCGACGAAGGCGAGCTGGTCGGACAGCAGGCGGCGGACCAGGGACGCGCGGGTGCCGATCACGTCCTCGTGCGGCACGACCGCCTCGCCCGGGGCGAAGTCGAGGAACTCGTGGATCTTGTCGCGCAGGCGCGCGAGCGGTGTCTCGGGGTCCTCCGCCAGGCGCGAGACCTCGTAGGCCAGCTGCCGTTTCTCCACCAGGAGGATCGTGCCGGAGATCTCGTCCGCCTCGAGGTCACGCTCGGCGTGCCTCAGGGCCAGCTCGTAGAGGGCCCGGCGGGAGTCGGCCGGCAGCACCGGCTGCGGGCGGTTGGGGTCGGCCACCCGCGGGCCGCGAGACAACCACGCGGCCGGCCCGAGCTCGGCGTCGAGGGCGTCGAGGTCGAGGAGGCCGCGCCGCTGCAAGTCCAGCAGCAGCGTGCGGCAGACGCGCTCCACCAGCTCCGGTCGCCGCTGCCGCAAGTCCTCGAGCTGCTGCCGCCAGCGGGGGGACGCCACACCCACCTCCGTCCGCGGCCCCTCGGTCGCCGCGGTGAGGGGGGATTGTAGCCTACGGCTCGGGCGCGGCGGTCGCCGCCGGGGTCGGCGCCAGGCGGAGCGCGTCGAGGGTGCCGAGGATCCCCTCGACCTCGCCCGCCTCCACCGCCATGACGGTGGCGCGGTCGCTCGACCGGACCAGGGCCTGGCCGCCGGCGGCCAGGGGGCGGAGGAACACCAGCTCGAGGCGGGTCCGCTCGGCGCCCTCGTCGCTGCCGCCGAGCTCGAGCGTCGCTCGTCCCCACTCGCCTCCGCCGGTCTCGACCAGGTCGAAGGCGGTGGCGCGGAGGCGGGCGAGGGCCGAGAGGCGGTCGAGCACCGCCGAGCCGTCCGCCTCGGCCCCGTCCGCCAGCCGCCAGGTGCCGTCGGCGCGCTCGAGGGCGACCGTGGCGGCGCCGTCGGTCAGGGTGAGCTTCTCGACGTCCCAGCTCTCGAACGGCGCGACCAGGGGCGAGCGCCACAGCACCGGCGCCTTGCCGAGGCCGGTCATGGCCCGGTCGTCGACCCAGAGCAGCTCGCGGCCGTTGCGGCGGCAGGCGACCCGGGTCTGGCCACCGACCTCGCGGGAGGCGCCGAGCTCGAGCACGGTCGGCTCCGCGCCCTCGTCACCGACCAGGGTCACGCGGTAGCGCGGCGGCGCCAGGCCGAGGCCGACGAGGTCCTGCTCCCCCTCGAGGAACTCCTGCACCTTGAGGGCGTTGAGGTCGGCGATGACGTTCCGCAGCAGGTCGCGGTCGGCGACGTCGGCGAGCGGCTCGAGCAGCTTCCAGCCGTCGCCGACGCGGACCGCGTTGACCCGGTCCGTCCGCTCCGGGCCGGACTCGAGGGTGAACGACGCCAGCTGGTCGGCGAAGGCCTCGACCACCCGCCGCGACCGCCAGCCGTCGAGGCCCTCTTCGAGGTCGCGCGCGAACCAACCCGGGCACAGGATCACCTCCGGCCCGCCGAGGGAGACGGCCCGCTGCCCGCCGAGCGGCGTCTCGTCGCCGACCTCGAGCTCGTGGCGGGCGCCGGAGGCGAGGGTCAGGGTGACCGTGACCCCCGGTCGGTCGAGGCCGTAGGCGGCCGGGTCGACCTCGCCCGCGGCCAGGGTCCGCTGCCGCCGGAGGTCGACCAGGGAGCCGAGCACGGACGAGACGCGACCCTCGTCGGCGGGGGTGGCGAGGGGGGCGGTGAGGGCCCACTTCCCGTCCTGCCGGGCGAGCTGGAAACGACCGTGGCTGTTGGCGATGTCGAGGCCGACCACGTCGTCGCGGTCGACGCCCGCCAGGACCTTGTCGCCCTCCGCCCGGCGCTCCTCGGTCGTCGGCTGCTCGCGCTCCCAGAAGTAGATGAAGGCGCCCACCGCGACCACCGCCGCGGCCAGGATGAGGAGCTGCTTCGCCCGCATGCCGCACCCTCCCCCTGCGCCCGGCTAGTGCCGGCGGCGCAGCCAGACCACCACGCCGGCCACGATCGCCGCCCCCGGCAGGGCGACCACGGTGAGCAGGAAGATGACCAGGAGCTGCTGGAACGAGAGGTACAGGTTGACCCGCTCGACCGACCGCGGCTGGATGCCGAGCGCCTCCTCCCGCGCCGCCAGCCAGGCGATGGCGTTGACCGCCAGCGCCTGGTTGCCCAGGCTGGCGATGAAGTCGTCGGCCATGAAGTCGGAGTCGCCGAGCACGACCAGGCGCATCGCCGGTCCGTTCCCGGTGTCCGCCGCGCCCCCGTCGTCCCCGCCTTCCCCGCCGGCGGCCGCGGCCCCCCTCTCGACCGCCACGGCCACCGCCACCGGGCCGGGGAGGTCGCCGTCGCCATTCTCGGCCGTGCCGCGGCGCAGGCCCTCGACGTCCCGCTCGCCCCAGCCGTCGGCGGTGGTCTCGACCAGGCGACTGACCTCGAGCCCCTCGACGGCGGTCGTCCCGACCGAGCGCGCGACCGGGAACAGGACCGCCACGCCGCCGCCCTCGAGGCCGCGGGTGACCGGGTGGGTGGCGAACTGGTCGAGGTAGACCGCCGACGAGTCGAGGCCGACGACCCGGCGCGAGGGGTCGACCACCAGGTCGTTGACCAGCTCGAGGCCGTGGCGGGCCAGGAGGGGCTCGAGCCCGGAGCCGGCGGCGCCGGGCTGGAGGTCCGGGTCGAGGCAGACCAGCAACCGCCCGCCCCGGTCGAGCCAGGAGCCGAGCAGCGCCACCTCGGCCTCGGTGAAGCGGCGGGTGGGGCCGACGATGGCGAGGGCGTCGGCGTCCTCCGGCACCTGGCCGCCGAGGAGCGAGGTCTCCGCCACGCTCATGTTCTCCCGCCGCAGCGCCTCGGCCAGGGAGCGCAGGGACGCCCCGCCCGCCCCGGCGGCGGCCGTGGCCTCGAGGCTGGCCTCGCCGTGGCCGGTGACGAAGTAGACCTTGGGCACGCGCGGCGCCACCAGCGACAGGATGGCGGCGGTGAACTGCTCCTCGCCCTTGAACGACTTCAGGCTCGGCTCGCTGCCGAACTGCAGGCCGGAGTAGTCGTACTCGGCCATCTGCTCCGAGGTGACGTACTTGCTCCGCTCGCCGTAGGAGAAGACCACCGTGTTGGCGGCCTCGACCCCGAACTGCTGCACCAGCTGGCGGGTCTTGAGCGGCTCCCGGTCGGGGTCGATGAACTCGACCTCGAGCTTGGGCGAGGCGGCGGCGTAGCGGTCGAGGAGCTCGCGCACCTGCTCGTAGAGGGTGGAAGCCGGGGTCATGAAGACCACCACCCGCACCTCCTCCTGGAGGTCGGCCAGGATCCGCTCGCTCTTCTCGGACAGGCTGTAGACGCGGCTCGAGGTCCAGTCGCCGCGCACCCAGCGACGCGCGCCGAGCCAGTTGACCATGACCAGCAGCGCGGCGGCCAGGAGGACGGCGACGGTGGACGTGGTGGTGAGACGGAGAGCCCGTTGGCGCATGGCGTCACCTGCCCTTCTTGGCCGCCAGCGACAGGGTGGCCAGGAACAGGAAGAAGAGACCGGCGGACAGGCAGTAGACCGCCAGCCGGGTGTCCGGCAGGCCCTGGGCGAAGCGGTCGACCGCGTCCCACAGGCTCATGTAGGACAGCGCCGACTTGGCGCTCGAGGTCGACATCAGCAGCTGCTCGACCAGCGGCACGATGAACAGGCCGATCAGGCCGACGAAGGCGAGGATGGCGGCGATGAGCTGGTTGGAGGTGAGGGTCGAGGCGAAGGTGCCGACGGCCAGGAACAGGAACCCGACCAGCAGCACCGCCAGGTAGCCGGACCCGACCGGCCCCAGGTCGATCGCCGAGTGCTGCTTGAGGATCACGACGTAGAGCAGGGTCGGCAGCCACAGGGCAAGGTAGAACAGGAAGGCGGCGCAGAACTTGGCGGCGATCACCTGGCCCTCGGTGACGGGCGAGGTGAGCAGCACCTCGATGGTGCCGGAGCGGCGCTCCTCGGCGATCAGGCGCATGGTCACGACCGGCACCGTGAAGAGCAGGAAGAGCCAGAAGAAGATGGTGCCGCCGAAGAACAGCCGCAGCGGGGTCATCGCCGCCTGGCCGGGCTGGCTCAGGTAGGAGACGATGAGGAAGAAGATCACCCCCTGCAGGGCGAGGAAGGCGGTCATGACGACGTAGGCGAGAGGCGAGGAGAAGTAGGCGATCAGCTCCCGCCGGACAATGGCCATGGTCTTACGCATGCGCGGCCTCCTCCTGCGCGGCGGCGCCGTCCTCGGAGCCGTCGTGAGTGGTCAGGCGGACGAACACGTCCTCGAGCGAGGTGACCTCGCTGCCCATCTCCAGCAGCACCCAGCCGCGGGCCACCGCCAGCCGGAACACCGCCTCGCGCGGGTCGGTCGCGGCCTCGTGCTCGAGCCGGTAGCGGCCGCCGCCCTGGTCGGTCACCGCCAGCACGCCGGGCAGGGCGGCCAGCGCCGGCCGCCCCTCGCCGTCCGCCCCCTTGAGCATCAGCTTCAGCGCGGGTCGCGAGCGGGCCTGCGAGCGCAGGCCGTCGGGGGTGCCGTCGGCGACGATCCGCCCCCGGTCGATGATCGCCACCCGCTCGCAGACCTGCTCCACCTCGGGCAGGATGTGGGTCGACAGGACCACGGTGTGGTCCGCCCCCAGCTCCCGGATCAGCTCGCGGATCTTGATGATCTGGTTGGGGTCGAGGCCGACCGTCGGCTCGTCCAGGATCAGCACCTTGGGCCGGTGGATGAGGGCCCCGGCCAGCCCGACCCGCTGCCGGTAGCCCTTGGACAGGGTGCCGATGACCTGCCGCCGGACCTCGCCCAGCATGCACCGCTCGACCACGTTGTCGAGGCTCGAGCGCGCCTCGGCGCGGGGCATGCCCTCGACGTCGGCCCGGAAGCGCAGGTACTCCTCGACCCGCATCTCGGGGTACAGCGGCACGTTCTCGGGCAGGTAGCCGACGTGGCGCCGCAGCTCGACCGGGTCGCGGTCGAGGTCGACCCCGGCCACCACCACCCGCCCCTCGGTCGGCGGCAGGAACGCCGTGATCATGCGCATGGCGGTGGTCTTGCCGGCGCCGTTGGGGCCGAGGAAGCCGAGCACTTGCCCCTCGGGGACGAAGAACGAGACGTCGTCGACCACCGGCACGTCGACGTACACCTTGGTCAGATGCTCGACCTCGATCATCGACTCCTCCTCCTGTGGTCAGCGGCGAGAGACCGTCGCGGGCATGGGCTCAGCCCGGCGGCGGCCCGTCCGCCGCGGCCTCTCTAGCAAGAAACCTGCCCGCGGCACGGATCGCGCCGCGGCGCGAGAACGGGGTTGCGCCGGCCAGAGTGGCACGGGCAGGCCAAACCTACAGGCCGCCGTTTCCCGCCGGGGTGACGATCAGCATCAGGGTGGTCGAGCCGAGCGTGAACTCGGTCTGGTTGCCGATCTCGGCCCGTTCGACCCGCTGGCCGGCGACGAAGGTGCCGTTGGTGGCGGCCAGGTCGACCAGGACCGCCTGCTCGCCGCGGATCTCGAGCCTGGCGTGGCGGCGGGAGACCTCGGCGTCCTTGAGCTGGATGTCGACGCTCGAGCCGCGGCCGAGGTAGACGCGGGGCTTGGCGACCTGGAACACGCTGCCCGCCTGGGAGCCGGCGATGACGGCGAGGGAGAAGCGCAGGTCGGTCGGCAGCGGCGGCAGCTCGGGCAGGTCGGTCGGCTCGGCCTGGACGCGCTCCGCCGCCGGCCGCGGCGGCGGCGACGGGACGATCACGCCGCCGACTCTGGTCGAGTCGGCGTCGTCGCCGGACGGGCTCTCGACCTCGAAGACGGTGCTGCACTTGGGGCACTTGACCCGCTTCCGCGGGGCGTCGCCGAAGCGGGCCGCTTCATAGCGGTACTGGGCCTGGCAGCGCGGACAGGTGATGGTCACCCCGACCTCCGGGAAGAGGGCCTTCCACCGCCTATGATACCCGATGCTGCCTGCCCGTTCCCGTACCCGAGGCGCGGGCGGGGGAGCTGGCGCCTGACGGCTCTACTCCGGCGCCCCTGCCCCGCCCGTCCAGCGGTCCATCCACTCCAGCACCGTCTCGTGCCACTGGATCGAGTTGTGGGGCTTGAGCACCCAGTGGTTCTCGTCCGGGAAGTAGAGCAGGCGGGAGGGGATGCCGCGCCGCTGGAGGGCGTTGAAGGTGCCCAGGCCCTGGGTCTCGACGACCCGGAAGTCGAGCCCGCCGTGGATCACCAGCTCGGGGGTCTTGAAGTTGGCCACGTGGTTGACCGGCGAGTGCTTGCGGTAGCCGTCCGGGTTCTCCCAGGGCGTGCCCTGGTGGTCCCACTCCGGGAACCACAGCTCCTCGGTGTCGAAGTAGGCCATGTGCTCGTCGAGGTTGCCGTCGTGGCAGACCAGCGCCTTGAAGCGGTCGGTGTGGCCCTGGATCCAGTTGATCATGAAGCCGCCGTAGCTGGCGCCGGCCGCGGCCATCCGCTCCGGGTCGATCCACGGGTGGGTGCGGAGGACGTGGTCGAGGCCCTTCATCAGGTCCTCGTAGGGTGCCCCGCCCCAGTCGCCGCGGATCGAGTCGGTGAAGGCCTGGCCGTAGCCGGTCGAGCCGTGGAAGTCGATCGTCACCGTGGCGTAGCCGTGGGCGGCGTAGACCTGCGGGTTCCAGCGGTAGTGCCAGTGGTCGTCGAAGCTGCCCTGGGGCCCGCCGTGGATGAGGAAGGCGAGCGGGTAGCGGCGGCCCGGGTCGCGGTCGACCGGCTCGACCAGGTAGCCGAAGACCTCGTCGCCGTGGGCGCCGATGAAGGAGAACTGGCGGTAGGCGCCGAAGCTCAGGGCAGCCAGCCGCTCGGCGTTGCGGCGGGTGACCGGGGTCGGCTCGGCCGCGCCGGGGGCGAGCCGGAAGAGCTCGGCCGGCGCCACCAGGCTGTCCTGCGCGAACAGGACCGAGCCGTCGGCGAGCGGTTGCGGGCTCGAGTTGGTGCGGCGGGCGACCAGCGCCTGCACCGAGCCGCTGGCGATGTCGAGGCGGAACAGGGCCTGGTTGCCGACCTGCGGCGCCGTGGCGAGCAGGCTGCGGCCGTCGGCCGTCCACGCCAGGTCGCCCGGCGACAGGTCCCAGCCCGGGGCGAGGGGCCGGGCGGGCGCGACCGGCGGCCAGGCCAGGAGCATGACCTGGAAGCGGTCGGCCTCGTAGCCGGGGCGGCTCATGGCCCGGTAGGCGAGGGTGGCGCCGTCGGGCGAGAAGGCCGGCCCTGCGTCCCAGGCCGGGTTGGCCTCGGTCAGGCAGCGGGGCGGGGCGCTCGCGTCGGTCGGCACCGCCCACAGGTCGTAGTCGGTCGACCAGGCCTCCTCCGAGCCGTTGACGACCTTGGCCGTGTAGACCAGCCAGCGGCCGTCCCCCGACACGGCGAAGTCCTCGTCGCCGCCCCACGGCGCGGTCGGGCAGTCGGCGTCGACGCCGCGCATCAGGTCGACCGGCGCCCCTGCGGCGCGCCCCGACCGGTCGAGGGGCAGGCGGAAGACGTGGTTGCGGCGACCGTCGGACCAGGTGTCCCAGTGACGGACGAACAGGCGGTCGTAGACCCGCCCGCTCGACGTGCGGGCCTTCTCGGCCTCGAGTCGCTCGACCGTGCACGGGATCGGGTCGTCGCAGTCGGGGAAGACCGACAGGGCGAGGTAGAGGTCGGTGCCGCCCGGGCCCACCTCGAGGGCGGCGACGTCGAGCGGCAGGTCGGCGACGCGCTCGGCCTCGCCGCCCGCGAGCTCGAGGCGCCACACCTGGTCGGAGCCGGAGCGACCGGACAGGAACAGCAGGGTGTCGGCGTCGAGCCAGCGGGGCGAGGTGTCGCTGGCCTCGGCCGTGGTCAGCCGGCGGCTCTGAGAGCCGTCGACGGCGGCGAGGTGGAGGTCGCGCCGGCCGCGGTTGGCGTCGAGGTCCATGACCGTCACGACGAAGGCCACCTGGCGGCCGTCCGGCGAGACCTGGGGGTCCGAGATCCGCTCCATCGCCACCAGGTCCTGGACGGTGAAGGGGCGGGTCGCGGCGGTCCCGACCGAGCTTGAGGTCAGGGCGGCGGCGAGGGCCACGGTGAGGGCGAGCAGGGTTCGCGGCATGAGACCTCCCGGCCCGGAGCGCGCGGGCCGCGGCCATCGTAGCCGAGCGGGGTGGGGGCGTCGAGGGCGGCGGTCTCAGCTGCGGCCGCGGGGGACGCGACCGGTCAGTGCCAGGGCCAGGTCGGAGGCGTCGACCTGACCGTCCTGGTTGACGTCCGAGCCGTTCGTCGGCACGGGCTGGAAGGCCTCCTGGGCCACGGTGGCGATGCAGCACGGCGGCGCGGCCGGGGCGGAGGACAGGTTCCAGGTCACGGTGCCCGCGAGGGCCAGGATCAGCGCCGCGGCCGCCGCCAGCCACCAGCGCGCGAGGCGGTGGCGGGGCGGCACCGAGGCCGCGGCGAGGCCCACCCCGACCGCGTCGTCGACCGCGGCGAAGGCCGGGCCCGAGAAGGTCTCACCCCACCACGAGGAGCAGTGCGGGCAGGTCGCCAGGGCGTCCTCGGCCCGGGCCGAGGCGGCGTCGTCGAGCAGACCGAGGGCGAGCTGCTCGACCAGGCGGCCATGGGCGGGGCACGAGGAGGGTCGCATCATCTCTCCACCCCCAAGGACGCGCGAGGCGGCGGCGCGTCACGGCCGGCGGCCGGAAGGGACCCCGCGCAGCTCGTCGAGGCGCTGGCGGAGGCGGCCGCGGGCGCGCATCAGGCGCATCTTGAGGGCCCCCTCGGACAGGCCGGTGCGGCCGGCCAGCTCCTCGACCGAGACGCCGTCGGCGCGCGCCAGCAGCAGCTCGACCACCTCCGGCTCCTCGCCGGCCAGCGCGGCCAGCATGAAGCGCACCTCGGCCACCCGCTCGGCGCGCTCGTGCGGGTCGTCGTCGGCCGCCAGCTCGACCGCCGCCTCCAGCTCCTCCTCGCGCCGCACCGCCCGTCGCCGGAGGTGGTCGCGGGCGGCGTTGGCGGCGATCCGTCGCAGCCAGGCGGGGAACGCGCGCGGGTCGGCCAGCTCGCCGAGGCGGTGCCAGGCGCGCAGGGCGACGTCCTGGGCGAGGTCGCGGGCGGTCTCCGGGCAGCGCACGCCGCAGGCGAACAGGGTCGAGGTGATGGCGCGGCGGTGCTGCTCGAGGAGGCGGCGGAAGGCATCCTCGTCGCCCGAGCGGGCGAGCTCCACCTGCCGCGCCACCGCGGCCCAGTCGGGCGTGACCGGTCGCGGGTTGCCGTGCTGAGAGGTCATGGCGCGGGGCGGCGCCGGTCAGTCCGGCAGGGCAGCCTCGCGGCTGCCGAGCAGGAAGACGGCGTCGCCGGTCGCGTTGTCGACCCGCGAGGCGTAGGCCAGGAAGCGGCCGGCCGACCCCTCGACGGCGTCGACGTCGACCCGCACGTCGGTCGCGCCGGCAGCGAGGCCGAGGGCGAGGAGGACCTGGTTGACCTGGGTGTGGGAGAAGGGCTCGAGCTCCAGCCGGACCGGCTCGCCGGGCGCGTCGCCGGCCGCCGTGGCGCGCAGCTCGAGTGCGAGCGGGACGCCGGAGACGTTGACCACGCCGAGGTTGGTGCGGAAGGCGGGGCCCTCGGCCAGGGCGAAGAGGTAGAGGGTGTCGCTGGCCGGGTTGACGCCGCTCGCGTCGTCGTCGCCGACCGCCCACCGCGCCGGCACGGCCGGGACCAGCTGGCCGTAGGTGCCGCCGCCCGCCGCCGGGGTGCTGACCCGGGCGTGGGCGATGACCGGGGATGAGGCGAGGATGTCGAGCGCGCCGGTGCCGACCGCCACGTCGAACAGGGAGGCGAGGGCGTCGGCGAAGGTGATGGTGGCGCGCGGCGGCAGGACCACCTGGGCCGAGGCGGCGGGGGAGGTGTTGTCCCGGTCGGAGCGGTTGAAGAAGAGGGCGACCGTGGTCGCCTCGGTGGCGGTGTTGAAGAGCTCGAGGTCGGTGGTCCAGTAGGTGCCGTTGGCGCCGGGCGTGCGCGCCGCGGCCGGCAGCACGAGGTCGGTCGAGGCGGTGGAGGGGATGTCGACGCCGAAGCCGGTCCCGGCGGAGAGGGCAGGGCCGCCGACCGTGTCGGCGAAGGCGTCGAGGTCGCTGGTGCCGGCGTCGCCCTCGGCGGCGAGCGCGCTGCCGTCCCCGAAGCGGTCGAGGCAGGTGTCGTCGGGGCAGAAGACGCCGACGAGGTCGTTGCGCGACACCGGGATCGAGCACGGGAAGGTGGCGACCCCGCCCGCCGGCACCGCCTCGAGCGGCGAGGTGCCGACCAGCACCAGGCGGCCGCCCTCGGGGCGCCACACCTTGAGCATGGCCCGCGCCCCGGAGGCCGAGTAGGCGCGCCACAACCGCAGCAGGCCGGTCGAGGTGACCGGGTTGGCGGTGTCGACCAGGGTCGAGCCGCCGGCCCAGGCCTGGCCCGCCGCGGGCTCGCGGCCGGCGGTCTGGGCCACGGCAGCACCCGGCGGCAGCGCCAGCGCCAGCAGGCCGACGACGACGGCAGGGCTGAGTGTCCTCATGACCGGGATCATAGCGCACCGACGGGCAGCACCGTCCCGGTGCCGGTTGTCCCCTCCCCCCGTCACGGGCTGCCCGGCACCAGCGCCAGGGCGGCGTCCACCCGCAGCAGGCCGGGCACGCCGCGGGGGTCGCCGGCCAGCTCGGCGAGCGACTGGCCGAGCGCGTCCCGGACCTGGTCCGGGGTCAGGT
>CAYTJW010000053.1:8239-15234 GCA_964438135.1 uncultured Thermoanaerobaculia bacterium | reverse complement strand
CTGCCGGCGCCAACTCGCCGTCAAGACCCCCGGTTTCCGGCCGGGCCTCTAGCCCACCGCAACGCATTTGTCCAGCCCCCTCTCGCCTCGAGGCAGACCCAGGGCTATCGCCCAGTCCACCGTCAGCCTGCAGCTATCACCCGAGACGTCTCTCGACAGGAACAGCGGAAGATCAGGTCAACCTGTTCCTTGTGAGAAAGATGAAGCATGCTCAAGAAGAGCCGCACCCATCGAGAACCCGCCTGCCGGTTCCGGCAGGCCCGGAGCGAGGAGGGAAGACCGATGCGTCGTCGCTTCCAGGTCGTCGTAGCGCTCGCCATCGCCCTGGCCGCGGCCCTGCCGGCCGCCGCCCAGAGCACGACCTCCGGGTCGGTCAAGGGCACGGTCACCGACCCCGGCGGAGGAGTCCTGCCCGCCGCCCAGGTGGTGGCCGTCTCCGAGGCACTCGTGGCCGGGCGGCTGACCGCCATCGCCAGCGACGCGGGCGTCTACCGCTTCCCGTCGCTGCCGCCCGGCACCTACACCCTCGAGGCCCACATGCCGGGCTTCAGGTCGGTCCGGCAGGAGGGGCTCGTGGTGGGCCTCGGCCAGAGCCGGGAGGTCAACCTGCAGCTGGCCCTCGAGGCGGTGACCGAGGAGATCGTGGTCGTGGCCGAGGCGTCGCGGGTGAGCACGGTTTCCAACACCGTGTCCCACAACCTCGGCCAGGAGTACCTGAGCCGGCAGCCGCTGCCGCGCGACGCCACCGACCTGATGAACTACACCCCCGGCGTCAACGCCGACGCGGCGTACGGCGCGGCCAACGCCCAGGCCAACGCCTACAACCTGGACGGCGTCAACGTGTCCGACCCGGCCGACGGCAACCAGTGGATCCTGCCCAACTTCGACTGGATTCAGGAGGTACAGGTCACCGGCCTGGGGGCCGACGCCGAGTACGGCGGCTTCACCGGCGCGGTCGTCAACCTGGTCACCAAGTCGGGCTCGAACGACCTCCAGGGCGATGTCTCGGCCTTCTACTCCGGCGGCGGCCTCAACTCCGACAACGCCCCACCCGGCGCCGAGGGCGCCGACTCCCTGGACTCCGACTGGGACGCGTCGGTCTCGGTCGGCGGCAAGGTCGTCCAGGACCGCGTGTGGTTCTTCCTGTCCGGCGAGGAGCGGGAGCGGACCCTCGAGCCGTTCTACGCCGGCGGCGCGCCGGAGGGCGACCGCGCCGACTCGGTGCGCAGCTGGTCGCGCTACCTGGGCAAGCTCACCTTCCAGGTCGACAACGCCAACCGGCTCGTGGCGCTGCTCGACTACGACGGCGTCGAGCACGAGCACCGCGACACCGGCGACATCGTCCTCGCCAGCGGCGCCCAGAGGCAGGACTCGCCCAACTGGGCCTACAACCTGACCTGGGAGTCCCTGCTCTCCGACGCCAACTTCCTGGCCCTCAAGGTGACCGGTTTCACCGGCACCGACGACCGCCTGCCCTACTTCGGCGACACCCCGGGTCGCTACGACGCCGACACCGACTTCGAGTGGGACAACTACCGCTGGACCTGGCCCACCGACAAGGACCGCCTGACCTTCGACGCCTCGTGGAGCCTGTTCGCCGACGGCCTGCTCGCCGCCGACGACTCCCACACCTTCAAGCTCGGCCTGGTCTGGGAGGACTCCAGCCACGACGAGACCCGCACCCGCAACGGCGGCTTCACCTACTACGACGACTCCTACTACTGCGACTCGCTCGACGCCTACTTCGCCGACCCGACGTGCGCCCTGTACTCGTCCGACCGCGGCTCCGAGATCGACTTCCACGCGGCCCAGGAGGGCTGGCACGTGTACGCCCAGGACTCGTGGCTGGTCGGCCACCTGGCCTTCAATTTCGGCGCCCGCTACACCTCCTACCAGGGCGGCTTCAAGGGCGGCGACGAGAGCGTCTACGACGTCGACATGATCGCGCCGCGCGCCGGCTTCGTGTGGGACGTCGGCGGCCGCGGCACGACCGCCGTCAAGGCCCACTACGGCCGCTACTACCAGGGCCTGATGGCCTTCATGTACGACCGCGAGGCGTCGGGCGACGCCTGGAGCGACCTCGAGTACTGGGACTGGGACTTCGACGCCAACGAGTGGGTCTACGCCGGCGGCCGGCCGACCGGCCGCGCCACCATGGACCCGGACGTGGCCCACCCCTACGTCGACCAGGTCCTCGCCACCCTCGAGCACCAGCTGACGCCGGAGCTCCTGGTCGGCCTGGACTACGTCCACCGCGAGAACCAGGACATCCTGGCCATGGTCAACGTCAACGACGACTACGACAGCCTGGTCGCACCTGGTAACCCGCTCGCCGGCGGCGACCTGCCGTTCTACGAGCTGCTCAGCACCCAGGAGTTCGTCCTCACCAACCCGGCCGGCGCCTACCGCGACTACGACTCGGTGGTGCTGCGCCTGGCCCGCCGCTACGCCGACGGCTGGTCGCTCAACGCCTCGGTGGTGTGGGCCGAGACCGAGGGCAACACGGTCGACGTCGACGGCTACGAGGACGCCTGGCAGGACTGGAACGGCCAGGTCAACAACGACGGCCGCGTCCCCGGCCAGTCGGAGTGGCAGGCCAAGCTCGACGCCTCGGTCGACCTGCCCTGGCAGGTCATCCTGTCCGGCTACTACCGCTACCTGTCCGGCACCTACTGGACGCCCTACGTGACCGTCGACGGCCTGCTCGAGAACGACCGCACCACGGTCAACATGCTGCCGCTGGGCTCCTACCAGCTCGACGACGTGCACAACCTCGACCTCCGGCTGGAGAAGTCGTTCGGCCTCGGCGCGGGCCTCGACCTGTCGCTGATGGTCGACGTCTTCAACGTCCTCGACGCTGACACGGTGACCGAGGTCCAGGAGCGGTGGGGCACCTACTCCTACGCCTGGGACAACCACCCCGACGGGAGCGAGTGGGTCGAGAGCTCGGGCTACGGCCGCGCGCTCTCGATCCAGCTGCCGCGCGAGGTTCGCCTCGGCGTGCGGCTGTCCTTCTGACCCGGCCGGAGAGCCTCAAGCCGGCTCGGAGCGGGGGCGCGGTGAGCCGCGCCCCCTTCTCCTCTCCTCCCCTGCCGCCCGCGCCCGGATCGGAGGTTGCCATGCGTCGCGCCATCCCCGTCGTGCTCCTGGTCCTGGCGGCCGCGGCAGCGCTCGCCCCGGCCCAGGAGGCCGGGCCTCGCGGCCACCTGCTGCTGATCGGCGGCGGCGACAAGCCGCGGCCGGTGATGGAGCGCTTCGTCGCCCTTGCCGGCGGCCCCAGCGCCCGGATCCTGGTCTTCCCGACCGCCTCGAGCGAGCGCCTCACCAGCCGCGACTACCTGGCGCTCTTCACCCGCGACCTCGACTGCACCGACGTGCGGGCGGTCAAGCTCCGCCACCGGGACGAGGCCGACGACCCTGAGGTCGCGGCCATGGTCGAGCGCGCCGGCGGCATCTTCTTCACCGGCGGCGACCAGCGGCGCATCACCGCCCTCCTCCTCGGCACCAGGGTCGGGGAGGCCGTCCGCGCCGCCCACACCCGCGGCGCGGTGGTCGGCGGCACGTCGGCGGGCACGGCCTGCATGAGCCCCCTGATGATGACCGGCGAGGGCGCCTTCGACCGCCTCACCGCCGGCACCGTCGAGCTCGCGCCGGGGCTCGGCCTCCTCCCCGGCGTGCTCCTCGACCAGCACTTCGTGGCCCGCTCCCGCCTCAACCGGCTCGTCGCCGCGGTCCTCGAGCACCCCGACCTGCTCGGCGTCGGCGTCGACGAGGCCACGGCCGTCGACGTCCGGCCCGACCGGACGTTCGAGGTCCTCGGCGAGGGCTGGGTCGTGGTCCTCGACGCCCGCCGGGCCGCAATCCGTCGCCAGCCGCGGCCGGCCGGCGCGGAGTCCCTCGGCGGGCACGGCCTCGTCACCCACGTCCTGCTGCCGGGCGAGGTGTTCGACCTCGAGCGGCGCGAGGTCGCGCCCGGCCCCGGCCCGGGGTGAGCCCGCCTCACCCCGCTCGGCCCCGGTGAGCCGCGCTCACCGCCCGGCCCTGGCGGGGGCCGGCCGCGCCGCGGCGAGACTGGCACGGGCCCTGCAAGGCCGGGCTGGCGAGCGGCCGGACCGGCCGCACTGGGAAAGAGAGGAGTCGACCATGCCCCTTCGCCTCGCCGCCGCCCTCGCCCTGCTCCTGACCCTGGCCCTGACCGCGACCGCCGAGCCGCCGGCCGTGCCGGTGGTGCCGGCGCCCCGCGCCGCGACCCTCGCCGACCTGCCGGACCGCCCATTCAACTGGGCCCTCGCCCTGTCGAAGGACGACCGGGTCCAGCCGCTCGCCTTCTCGGTCGACCTCGACCTGCTGGCGCCGCTCGGCACCGGCGAGCGCAACGCCGCAACCTACTTCGTCGCCTTCGCCAAGCAGGGCGGCAGCCGCCTGCCCGAGTGGGAGCAGGCCCAGGCGCGCATGGTGACCTGGAGCCGCTGGGGCACCGAGCTGAACGTCCTCCCCGGCGACGACCCGCTGCTGCTCGAGGCCGAGCCCTGGCTCGACCAGGCCAGCTGCCGCTTCTACCCCGAGCTCCTGCCCCTGGAGGGGTGGCAGACGCGCATCCCCAACCTGCTCCAGGCCATCGCCCTCGGCCGCTCGTGGGTGGCGCGCGGCTTCCAGCAGCAGGACCCGGCCCTGGCGCGGGAGGACTTCCGGCGCGTCATCCGCTTCGGCCGCCTGCTGATGCAGGACGACGTCACCCTGATCCAGAACCTGGTCGGCCTGGCCCTGGTGCGGATGGGCACGGACTCCCTCTACGACCTCGCCCGCGGCCAGGGCGACGGCGTCGTCACCACCCTCGGCGCCCTGGTCGCCGCCGACGCCAACTCCATCCGCCTGGCGTGCCTGCTCCAGGTCCGGACCCAGGGGGACCTGACCGCCTACCTGCGACCGGCCGAGACCGAGCTCGGCCGGCGCCTCGAGCTGCCCGACCCGCTCCTCGCCCGCGTCGTCAAGAGCGCCCGCGAGGCCGGCGCCCAGGCCCTGCGCATGGAGGCCATGATGACCCTCAAGCTGGCCCTCCACCTCGGCACCGAGGCCCAGCAGGAGCTCGTCCGCCAGACCCTCGAGGAGCTGAGCCACGACCCGGCGCCGACCGTGGCCGCGACCGCGCGGTACCTGCTCGGCTCCGGGCTCGACCGCACGACCCTCGACGAGATGCTCCAGCCCTCGGCCACCTAGGCCGGTCCCCGCGGCGCCGACCGGGGCGCGCTCGCGGGCGCGCCCCGCGCCTCCCCCCTGGCGCCGGCGCGCCGGAGCTGCTCTACTGGTCACCATGCGAGTCGCCACCTGGAACGTCAACGGCCTGCGCGCCCGGTTCGACCTGCTCCGGCTGTGGCTCGACGCCCGGCAACCCGACCTGGTCGCCCTCGAGGAGCTCAAGCTCGAGGACCGGCAGTTCCCGCACGCCGAGCTCGAGGCGCTCGGCTACCGCGCCGCCTGCCACGGCCAGCCGGCCTGGAACGGCGTCGCCGTCCTCGCCCGCGAGGGGCTCGCGGTGACCCAGGTCGGCCTGCCCGGCCAGGCCGAGGCCGGCGCGCGGCTGCTCGCGGCCGCGGCCGGCGGGGTGGAGATGGTGGCGGTCTACTGCCCCAACGGCAAGGACGTCGACCACCCCGACTTCCCCCGCAAGCTGGCGTGGTTCGACGCCCTCGCCGGCTTCCTCGAGCAGCGCCGCGACCCCGCCCGGCCGCTGCTCCTGGCCGGCGACCTCAACCTCTGCCCCGGCCCGCTCGACAGCTTCGACCCGGCCGGCCTCGAGGGCACCCTGTTCCACACCGACGCGGAGCGGTCGCGACTCCGCCGCCTGCTCGACTGGGGCCTGGTCGACCTCTTCCGCCAGCTCGAGCCCGAGGCCCGGGGGTACACGTGGTGGGACTACCGCGCCGGCGCCTTCCACCGCAACCTCGGCCTCCGCATCGACCTCGTGCTCGGCACCGCACCGGTCGCGGCGCGCCTGCGCTCGGTCGAAGTGGACCGCGACTTCCGCAAGAAGCGCGACGGCCTGACGCCGTCCGACCACGCCCCGGTGGTGGCCGAGCTGGCCTGACGAGCGCCCCGGCGCCCCCGCTCCCGTCGGCTACGGCACCGTGTTGCTCCAGGCCGAGGTGCTGCCGGTCTCGAACCCATCCTCGAACAGGGTGCCGGCCTCGTTGTCGAGGTTCTCCACCGTGGCGTCGGCCGGGTCGACGCCGTCGAGCTCGGGGTCGGCCGAGGTCGCCGGGGCGGTCACCACCGCGTAGCGGGCGGTGCCGTCGTTGACCGCGTCGTCGACGCCGGTCACGGTCACGGTGCGCGGAACGTCCCAGTCGCCCGGGGTGAAGGTCAGGCTCGACGGCGACACCGTGCCCTCGCTCGCGTCCGACGAGGACAGGCCGACGACGACGTTGGCGGCGGGCTCGGCGTCGAGGACCACGGTGAGCTGGTCGCTGCCGCCGGCCTCGGTGGTGACGAGGCCCGAGGTCGGCTCGACGACGATCGCCGGGCTGCTCCACAGGAAGGCGTCGTCGGCGAGGTTGTGGTCGCCGGCGGCCAGGTCCGACGCCTGGCTGGTGAAGGCCACGTGCAGGCCGTCGGCGCTGATCACCGGCGCCCAGGAGTACGAGTTGGCGGCGGAGGTCGGGCTGCCGGGCGGGTGGGACAGGAGCAGGGAGGCGCCGCTCGCCGGCCGGTAGAGGAACACGTCGGACGACTCGTTGGCGTCGGTCGCGCCGCCGACGAGGTCCGAGGCGCTGCTCTGGAAAACCACCCGGTCGCCGTCCGCGCTGAGGCCGACGCGCTCGGAGTACGAGTTGCCGGCCACGAGGGCCGAGGAGGAGGCGTGCGACACGAGCGTGACGGCGCCGCCCGAGCGCTCGTAGAGGAACACGTCGGTCGAGCCGTTGGCGTCGGTTGAGCCGCCGACCAGGTCGGTGGCGTAGCTCTCGAACGCCACCCGGCCGCCGTCCGCGCTGATGGCG
>CAYTJW010000053.1:0-8139 GCA_964438135.1 uncultured Thermoanaerobaculia bacterium | reverse complement strand
GCGGCCGTCGGCGCTGATCGAGCCGACCCAGGAGTACGAGTCGCCCGCGGTCGCGGCGGCGCCTGCTGCGTGCGAGACGAGGCGGGCCGTGCCGGTGGCCCGCTCCCACAGGAACACGTCGGAGTCGGAGTTGGTGTCGGCCTGGCCCGCGACCAGGTCCTGCGCCGCGCTCGCGAACGCCACCCAGGCCCCGTCCGCGCTGATGACGGGGACCTCGGCGTAGTCGTCGCCGGTGAGCAGGAGCGAGCTCGCGGCGTGCGAGACCAGGGTGACCTCCCCGGTCGCGCGCTCGTAGAGGAACACGTCGTTCGCGCCGTTGCCGTCGCTCGAGCCGGCGACCAGGTCGGTGGCGGAGCTGGCAAACGCCACCCAATCGCCGTCGGCGCTGATCACCGGATCGAGGCAGGGCCCGTCGCCGGCGGTCGCGAGGCCGCCCGGGGTGTGCGAGACGAGGGTCAGGGCGCCGGTCGCGCGCTCCAAGAGGAACACGTCGTCGCCGGGGTCGCCGTCGTAGTCGACGTTGCCGTCGACCTGGCCGGGGACCAGGTTGGTGGCGCCGCTGAGCAGCACCGCCCAGGCGCCGTCCGCGGACACTGCGGCGGGGACGAGGACCTCGTCCGGGACCCAGCTCGGGCCGTCGCCGGTCAGGCAGGGCATGGCGGCGTCCCGCGCGCTGACGAGGCTGACGGCGCCGGACGAGCGCTGGGCGAGGAAGACGTCCGTGGCGCGGTTGCGGTCGAGGACCCCGCTGACCAGGTCCGAGGCGTCGCTGTCGAAGGCCACCCAGGACCCGTCGCCGCTCAGCACCGGGTCCTCGGACCAGGCGTTGCCGCCGTTGGTGGGCGCGCCCGGGGTGTGCGACACGAGGCTGACCGCGCCGGTGGCCCGCTCGGCCACGAAGACGTTGATCGCCGCCCCGACCTGGCCGCTCACCAGGTCGGTTGCCTCGCTGGCGAACGCCACCCAGGCGCCGTCCGCGCTGAGCGCCGGGGCGCCGCAGTTGGCGTTGCCGGCGCTCGCCGCGGCGCCGGGGAGGTGGGACACGAGCGAGGCGACGCCGGTGGCGCGCGACAGGAGGAAGACGTCGTCGGCGTCGTTCGTGTCGGCCTGGCCGCTGACCAGGTTGGTGGCGCCGCTCCTGAAGGCGAGCCAGCTGCCGTCGCTGCTCAAGGTCAGGTCCGAGGCGCCCGCGTTGGCGGTGGTCGTGGCGCTGCCGGCGGCGTGCGAGACCAGCGTGGCGACGCCGCTCGCGCGCCCCCACAGGTAGAGGTCCTCGCCGCCGTTCGTGTCGCCGCCGCCGCTGACCAGGTCGTCGGCGTTGGTCACGAACCCCACCCAGGCGCCATCCCCGCTGATGACCGCGTTTCTCGAGTCGCCGTTGCCGGTGGTGGCCGGAGCGCCCGGCGTGTGCGAGGCCAGCGCCATGGTCCCGCCGGCGCGGCCGTAGACGAACAGGTCGCTGTAGCCGCTGTTGTCGACCTGGCCGGCGACCAGGTTGGAGGCGGCGCTGGTGAACGCCACCCAGCCGCCGTCGGCCGAGATCGCCGGGCTCTCGGAGTAGCTGTCGCCGGTGGTGGTGGGCGCGCCCGGGGGGTGGGAGACCAGGGTCAGGGCGCCGCTCGAGCGCCCGAAAAGGTACACGTCCGGGTTGCCGCCGTTCGGGTCGCTCAAGCCGGCGAGGAGGTCGGTGGCACGGCAGGCGAACGCCACCCAGGCGCCGTCGGCGCTGATCGAGGGCTGGTTTGAGGAGCCGTTGCCGGCGGTGGCCGCGGCGCCCGCGACGTGGGACACCAGGCGGACCGTGCCGGTCGCGACCTCGTACAGGAACACGTCCTCCGTGCCCTGGCTGTCGACCTGGCTGGCGACGAGGTCCGTGGCGTAGCTCGCAAACGCCACCCAGGCGCCGTCGGCGCTGATGACCGGCGAGTTGGAGCTCTCGTTGCCGGCGGTGGCGCTCGCCCCCTGAACGTGCGACACCAGGACCGTGGTGCCGGCGACACGGTCGCGGAGGAAGACGTCGTCGTCGCCGTTGGCGTCGACCTGGCCGGCAACGAGGTTGGTCGCCGGGCTGGTGAAGACCGCGTAGCGGCCGTCGCCGCTGACGCTGCCCCGGTCGAGATCGCCGCCGGCGGAGTCGCCGATCGCCGCCGGGTCGGCCGCGGACATCACCGCCACCGTGCCGGCGGCGGCCGGCGGAGCGGGGCCGAGCGCGAGGCCCCCGAGCGCCAGGGCCAGCACCGCCGCGCGGCCGGTGCGAGCGAGAACCCGAGTCCACGTCGAAGCGCACTCTGACATCGTCGACCCCCCTGGCGCCCGGGTGACTGCCGGCCCCTGGACCGGCCGGTCCCCCCGCCAGGTGCGGGCAGACCCGAGCGCCGCGGTCGGCCGGCCGGTGGGCTGCTGCCGGAACGATAGCACGCCTCGACGGGTGCACCAGGCCCCGCTGGGGAACCGACATCCTCACAGCCGAGTCGAGCTCCATGGGACGCCTCGGAAGGTGGTCGTGGTCATGGACGCGGACGCGGACGATGACCGCGCGGGGTCCAGGTCCAGGTCCAGGACGGGGGCGCGGGACGCGTCACGCCGCGCGGGCGGGGGAGCTGACCGCTCGTCGCTGACCGCTGTCCACGTCCACGTCGACGATGGGCCGCGAGCAACCGCTGCGATGCCCGCCTCGACCGGCCGGGGCGCGCCACGCTAGACTGGGGTTGGTTGACGTCACCCACGTTGGTCCGGGGGGTGCCATGAGCGCTGGACGCGTCGTCGCAACCTATCTCGGCATGACCGTCGTCTTCTTCGCCGTCGACATGCTGTGGCTGGGGGTCGTGGCCAGGGGCTTCTACCGGAGGCAGCTCGGCGCGCTGCTCGCCGACTCGGTCAACTGGACCGCGGCGATCGTGTTCTACCTCATGTACCTCGGCGGCATCCTCCTCTTCGCGGTGCTGCCCGCGCTGGAGAAGGGCTCCCTCGGCACGGCGGCGCTGCTCGGGTTCCTCTTCGGCGTCGTCGCCTACGCCACCTACGACCTCACCAACCTCGCGACGTTGCGGGGCTTCCCGGTCGTCGTCGCGGTCGTCGACATCTTCTGGGGGGGCGTGCTGACGACCGCGGTCGCGACTGCCGGGTTCGCGCTGGCCAGACGCCTGGGCCCGGGCTAGGGAGGCGCGACGAGGTGCTCGGCCCCTGGCTCGTGGCGGCGGCGGTGATCGCGGCCTGCATGGCCGTCACCTTCGTGGTGTCGCTGCCCCTTCGCGACAACAGCATCGTCGACGTCACCTACGGCCTGGCGACCGCCCTGGCCACGGCGACGACCTTCGTGCTGTCCCCGACCCGTCACCCGCGCGAGGCCGTGCTCCTGACCCTCGTCGGTCTCTGGGGGGCCCGTCTCGCCACTCACCTGGTGGTGCGGAAGTGGGGCCGAGGGGAGGACCCCCGCTACCGGGCGTGGCGCGACGCGTGGGGCCGGTGGTTCCTGCCGCGCACCATCCTGCAGGTCTACGTCCTCCAGGGGGCGGTCATCCTCGTCGTCCTCACGCCGGTGCTCCTCACCCGCAGCGCTCCCGGCGGGCCGCTCGGCCCGCTGGACTGGCTCGGGGTGGCGGCGTGGGCGGTGGGCTTCTCCTTCGAGGCGGTGGGCGACGCGCAGCTCCTGGCCTTCCAGCGCGGGCCGGCGAGGAGCGGCCGTTTCATCACCCGCGGGCTGTGGCGCTACACCCGCCACCCCAACTACTTCGGCGAGGCGACGCTGTGGTGGGGCGTGTTCCTGGTCGGGCTGGGCGCCGGGCACGGCGTGGTCGGCGTCATCAGCCCGGTCGCGGTCACCGCGCTGCTGCTCTTCGTCTCCGGCATCCCGATGCTGGAGAGGCGGTGGGCGGGAGACCCGGAGTTCGAGGCCTACCGGCGTCGCACCAGCGCCTTCTTCCCGTGGCCGCCGAGGGGGGGCCGGCCCTGATCGGCCGCGTGCGAGGGGCGCTCGAGATCGCCGTCGTGGGCGCCGGCTTGACACCCCCGCACCCTGCCGCCACCATGGGACCGAGGTCGTACGATGACGGCGGCAACGGTCGACACGGGCGCGCTCTACTCGCGGCTCCGCCACCTCATCCCACCGGCGGAGTGGGCGGTGCACGCGCCCCTGATCGAGCAGGTCCACCGGCTCAAGCGCGAGCGCAACGCCGTCATCCTCGCCCACAACTACCAGACGCCGGAGATCTTCCACGGCGTCGCCGACATCACCGGCGACTCGCTGGCGCTGGCGCGCCGCGCGGCCGAGGTCGAGGCGGACGTCATCGTCCTCGCCGGCGTCCACTTCATGGCCGAGACGGCGAAGATCCTCAACCCGACGCGGACGGTGCTGATCCCCGACCTCGAGGCCGGCTGCTCGCTGGCCGAGTCGATCACCGCCGGCGACGTCCGCGCCCTGCGCGCGCTCCACCCCGGCGTGCCGGTGGTGACCTACGTCAACACCTCGGCCGCGGTCAAGGCCGAGGCCGACGTGTGCTGCACCTCGTCCAACGCCGTCGAGGTGGTGGAGTCGCTCGGCGCGGGCCGGGTCATCTTCCTGCCCGACGAGTACCTGGGGCGCTGGGTGGCGAGCCAGACCTCGGTCGAGGTCATCCTCTGGCACGGCCACTGCGAGGTGCACGAGCTGTTCACCGCCGAGCAGGTGCGCGCCTACCGGCGGCTGTACCCCGGCGTCGTCGTCCTGGCCCACCCGGAGTGCAGCCCGGAGGTCCTGGCGGAGGCCGACGTGGTCGGCTCGACCGCGGCGATGGTGCGCCACCTCCACGAGAGGCGACCGCCGCGGGCGGCGGTCTTCACCGAGCGCTCGATGGCCGACAACGTCTCCGCCGAGCTGCCCGAGCTGGAGCTGGCGCGGCCCGACGCGCCCTGCCCGCACATGAAGCTCATCACCCTGCCCCGCATCGTCGAGGCCCTCGAGAAGCTGCGGCACCGGGTCGAGGTGGAGCCGGAGACGGCGGCGCGCGCGCGGCGGGCGGTGGAACGCATGCTGGCGGTGCGGCAGCCGCGAGCCTCGTGAGGGGAGAGGACCGCCGGGGCCCGGGCCCGGCTGCGAAGGGAGCTCATCCATGGACCCGTCCACCAGCCCCGGCCGAACCGTCGCCCTCGCCCTCGCCCTCGCCGCAATGGCCGCGCTCGCCGGCGTCGCCCGCGCGTCGGAGTGCACCGACGACGGCTGGCAGCCGACCTACGTCCACGACCTGATCGCGCCCGACGGGCCGTACTACGTCATGCCCAACGGCGCCTTCGTCCAGCTCACCGGCGACTGGACCAACCAGAGCGGCCCCGGCATGTGCTGCCTCTACGGCGTGCGCGACGCGCGCGGCTTCACCACCTGCTTCGAGTACACGCGGGTGCAGTGCGGCTGCGGGGCGTCGAGCTGGGGCAACTCGACCTGCGCCGCCTTCCTGACCATGAAGGGCTACCGGCGGCCGGGGCAGGGCGGCGGCCAGAGCCAGAGCCAGCAGTGGAACGAGTGCGAGGTCGCCGACGGCCCCGAGGTCTGCGGCAGCTGGGTCTGGGACCCGGCCCAGGGCGCCTTCGCCGCCCAGTGGTCCAACGGCGCCACGGCGCTGATCTGGGTCGTCAGCAACTCGGGCGGGCAGATCGTCCTCGACCGCCGCGACACCGCCCCCGGCGGCATCGGCTTCACCGCCCGCTACGTCGGCACCTGGTCCTCCCCGACCACGGTCAGCGGCTCGGTCACCTGGTCCTGGCAGGGCAACTCCTGGAACGGCGCCTGGCGGGCGGCGGTGAACGCGCCGTCGACCCCGGCGGTGGTGCCGCCAGCGCCGCCGGGCCAGGGGGGCGACCCCTGCGACCAGGACTGCCAGCGCTACTGCGCCGGGGCGGGCTTCCGCAACGGCCGCCTCGGCGAGCCGAGCCTGTGCCTGCTCGGCGTCGTCAGCGAGCCGGCCCGGGCCTGCAGCTGCTGGTGAACGCCGGCGGCCGCGGGCCAGCCCGGCCGGCGACCGGCGCCGCCACGGCGGTGTGCGGCGTGACGGTTGACGCCGTGCGACTTGCGCGCCGGCGGGGATCCACTACGCTGGGCGGGAAGCCGGCGCCGCGGCGCGAGACACGGACAGGGGGACGCTGATGCAGCTCGTCGACTACCGCAGCGTGCACGACATGCTCAAGAGCACCGTCGACCGGTGCCACCACCGGCCGGCCTACCGCACCCTGCTCGACGCCTCCGGGCGCATGCAGACCGTCACCTGGGGCGAGCTCTACCGCCAGGTGCGAGCCGTGGCCCGGTCGCTCGTCGCCCTCGGCGTGGGGCGCGACGACAAGGTCTGCATCCTCAGCTACAGCTGCCTGCGTTGGGTCCTGGTCGACCTCGCCACGCAGAGCATCGGCTCGTGCACGGTCGGCATCTACCAGTCCCTGCTCGCCAAGGACTGCCGCCACATCGTCGACCACTCCGACGCGGTCCTGGTCTTCGTCCAGAACCAGGAGCAGCTCGACAAGCTGCGCCAGGTGCGGGCCGAGATCCCGCGCGTGCGGCGGGTGGTGGTGATGGAGGGCGACCCCGAGGACGACGGCTGGGTGATGAGCTTCGACGCCTTCCTCGCCCTCTCGGCCGCCACCACCGAGGCGGAGGTCGACGAGCGGGTCGCCGCGGTGGGTCCGGGCGACGTCGCCGCCCTGGTCTACACCTCGGGCACCACCGGCGTGCCCAAGGGGGCGATGCTGACCCACGACAACATCACCTTCACCGCCCAGTCGGTGCTCGCCTCGGCCGAGATCCGCCCCGACGACGAGGCCATGCTGTTCCTGCCCCTGGCCCACATCTTCGCCCGCACCTGCGTCTTCACCGCCCTGATCGCCGGCGTCGCCACCACCTTCGCCCGCACCCTCGACAGCGTCGCCGACGACCTCAAGCTGGCCCGCCCGCACTGGTTCCCGGCCGTGCCGCGGGTGTACGAGAAGGTCTACGCCAAGATCCTGAGCGGCGCCGAGGCCAAGGGCGGCCTGGCCCTCGCCCTCTTCCGGTGGGCGGTCCGGGTCGGCGAGAGGGTCAGCGACTGCGGCGTCGAGAAGCGGCCGGTCCCGGCCCTGACCCGCCTTCAGTACGCCCTCGCCACCCGGCTGGTGTTCCACAAGGTGCACGCGGCGCTCGGCGGCCGGGTGCGCTGGTGCATCAGCGGCGGGGCGCCCTTGACCCCGGCCATCGGCCGCTTCTTCCACTCGGCCGGGGTGCTGGTCCTGGAGGGGATCGGCATGACCGAGAACACCTCTTTCACCAACGTCAACCGGGTCGACGACTACCGCTTCGGCTGGGTCGGCCCGCCCGGGCCCGGCATCGAGCAGCGGGTCGCGGCCGACGGCGAGGTGCTGTTCCGCGGCCGCAACGTCATGAAGGGCTACTACAAGATGCCGGCCGAGACCGCCGAGACCCTCACCGCCGACGGCTGGCTGCACACCGGCGACCTGGGCGAGATCGACCGGCACGGCCACCTGCGCATCACCGGCCGCAAGAAGGACCTGATCATCACCTCGGGCGGCAAGAACGTCGCCCCGGCGGCGATCGAGGGCCTGCTCGTCACCTCCCGGTTCATCGCCCAGGCGTGCGTGGTCGGCGACCGGCGGCGCTTCCTGACCGCGCTCGTGACCCTCGACCCCGCCCCCGTCGAGAGCTGGGCGCGGGCCCACGGCATCGCCTTCGCCCGCCTCGCCGACCTCTACCGCGACCCGCGCCTCCTCGAGCTGCTGCGGGGCGAGATCGCCACCTGCAACCGCGAGCTGGCGTCGTTCGAGACGGTCAAGGACTTCCGGGTGGTGGACGAGTTCACGATCGACAACGACCTCCTCACCCCGACCCTCAAGGTCAAGCGCGCGGTCGCGATGGAGCGGTACGCCGAGCTGGTCGAGGAGATGTACCAGGGGGAGTGAGGGGGCCGGCCCCCGGGCATCCGGCGCCGCGCCGGTGGTAGACTCGGGCAGCGGTGCAGCCACCGCGGCCCGACCGCGGCGGTCGGCCTCGCTGGCCGCAGCGCCGAGATCGCCACCGTGCAGGCCTCCGTTCGGGGACCGCTCGCCCGCCGCCGACCGCCCTGGTCCCGGGTCTGCCCCGGTGCGGCCGGGCTCCCGGTCGCGGCGGCCTGCCTGCTCGCGGCCGCC
>CAYTJW010000052.1:0-15262 GCA_964438135.1 uncultured Thermoanaerobaculia bacterium | reverse complement strand
GGTCCAGGTCCAGGTCCAGGTCCAGGTCCAGGTCCAGGTCCAGGTCCAGGTCCAGCGAAGGACGGGCTCACGCCGATGCCGTCACCCCTTGTACTCGTCGTACTGCAGCTCGCCGGTGCGCATCGGCTCGGGGAGGTCGGCGTCCTCGGCGAGGTCGAGGCAGCGCAGGGCGCCGTCGTCGCCCTCGCGGTAGCGCAGGCCGGACTCGGGGCAGACCATGACGCCGTCGGCCCCGGGCCGGAGCACGTGCCCGTGGCGGCTCATCCAGCCCACCTGCCGCGCCGGCACGCCCAGCACCAGGGCGTAGTCGGGCACGTCGCGCACCACCACCGCGCCGGCGCCGACGAAGGCGTGGCGGCCGACGGTGACGCCGCAGACGACGGTGGCGTTGGCGCCGACGGTGGCGCCGCGGCGGAGCAGGGTGCGCTCGTAGAGACTGTGGCGGTTGACCTCGGAGCGGGGGTTGGTGACGTTGGTCAGGACGCAGGAGGGGCCCAGGAAGACGTAGTCCTCGATCACCGTGCCGGTGTAGATGGAGACGTTGTTCTGGACCTTGACCCCGTTGCCGATGACGACGTCGTTGGCGACGTTGACGTTCTGGCCGAGGACGCAGTCGCGACCGACGCGGGCGCCGCTCTGGACATGGCAGAAGTGCCAGATGCGGGTGCCGTCGCCGACCTCGGCGCCGTCGTCGACGTAGGCGGACTCGTGCTTGAAGTAGGTCATGGGACAGGTCCTCACGCCGTCAGGGTCAACGGGTCAGCCGCGGGTGCGGCGGGGCCGCGCCGGGGCCGGGCGTCGCGGTGCGGATGCGGTAGGCGAGCTCGATCGACGGCCGCGCCGCCTCCAGGCCGAAGCCGCGGCCGGCCAGGGTCTCCTCGTAGACCCGGGTGTGCAGGTCGGCGAACCCCTCCGTGAACTCGAGCTCCTCGCCGTCGACCTCGATCGAGCGCAGGGTGGTGCGTCGGCCAGGCTCGGGCTGGAACGGCAGGTCGCGCGCCTCGATCGACAGGAACCACGAGACCTCGGCCCGCTCGAGCTCGAGGTGGCCGGCGGCGCGGGTCGGCCCGGCCAGGTGCACCTCGCTCGCCTCGACGCCGCCGAACAGCCACAGCAGCAGGTCGAGGAGGTGGACACCGATGTTGGTCACCACCCCGCCGGAGCGGTCGTCGACGCCCTTCCAGGAGTGGCGATACCAGGGGCCGCGGGCGGTGACGTAGGTCAGCACCACGCGGTGCTTGCGCCCTGCCGCCGCGGCGAAGCGCTCGGGCAGGGGCGCGAGGGCCGGGTGGAGGCGGAGCTGGAGCACGGTCCACACCCGGCGGCCGCTCTCGCCCTCGAGCTCGGCCAGGGCGTCGAGGTTCCAGGGGTTGAGCACCAGCGGCTTCTCGCACAGCGCGTCGGCGCCGATGCGGAGCGCCAGCCGGCAGTGGGCGTCGTGGAGGTGGTTGGGGGAGCAGACCGACAGGAGCTCGACCCGACCCTCGGCCGGCCCGCGACGCAGCTTCTCGAGGTGGCGGTCGAAGCGCTCGAACTCGGTGAAGAACGGCACCTCGGGGAAGAAGCTGTCGAGGATTCCGGCCGAGTCGTGCGGGTCGACCGCCGCCACCAGGCGGTTGCCGGTGTCGCGGATCGCGCGCAGGTGGCGCGGGGCGACGTAGCCGGCGACGCCGGTGATGGCGAAGGCCCTGGAGGCTGGAGCCGGCATCACGCCCTCGGCTGGTCGCCGTTGGCCGGCGGCGGGGCGGGGCTGCCGTCGACCTCCGACTGCTTGCGCACCCGGGTGTGCTCCCGCCCGCCGCCCGTTGCGCCCTTCTTGCGCTTCCTGCCGCCGGTCTCCTCCTCGCCGTAGCGGTAGTAGCCGTAGCGGTAGTAGGAGTACGAGCTGTAGTAGTAGTACTGCTCCCGCACCAGGTCCACCTTGTTGAACAACACGCCGGCGATGCGCACCCCGGTGCGCGCCAGGTGCCGCACCGCGTCCTGCACGATCTGCCGCCGCGGCCCGCCGTACTGGACCACCATCAGGGCCATGTCGACCAGGCCGGCGCAGATCACCGGGTCGGTCACCGACGCCACCGGCGGCGTGTCGATGACCACCCAGTCGTACTCGCCGCGGACGCGGTCGAGGAGGGCGCGGAACGACGGCTTGCCGAACATCTCCGGCGGGTTGGGCGGGATCGGGCCGGAAGTGACGATGCGCAGCCCAGGCACGTCCTTGACCTGGCGCAGCGCCTCCTCCAGGCCGCACTCGCCCAGCACTACCGAGGTCAGGCCGACCTGGTTCGCCGAGCTCACCAGGCGGTGCAGCCGGGGCTTGCGGAGGTCGGCGTCGATCAGCAGGACGCGGGCGCCGCCGGTGGTCAGGACCTTGCCCAGCTCGAGCACGGCGGTGGTCTTGCCCTCGCCCGGCACGGCCGAGGTCACCATCATGATCTGGCAGCCCTCGGCCCGCGACGCCATCATCAGCGCCGTGCGCAGGGTCAGGAACGACTCCCGCACCAGCCGCTCGTTGTCCTCGGTCAGGCGCGGCAGCAGCGACAGCGCCTCGAGGCCGACGAAGCGCTCGACCTGCTCCGGCGTGCGCAGGGTGTGGTCGAGGTAGTCGAGGCCCAGGACCAGGCCGACGCCGAGGAACAGGCCGAGCAGCAGGCCCATGGAGACGTTGCGCTGCAGGTTGGGGGTGAAGTGGCGGCGCGGCGCCGCAGCCGGCTCGATGACCCGCACGTTGTTGACCGTCGCGGTGGAGGTGATGTCCACCTCCTTGGAGCGGGCCAGCATCTGCTCGAGGAAGCCCTTGCTCTGGTCGTAGTCGCGGCGGAGCCGCTCGTACTCCATGGTCTGCTTGGACAGCTCGATCGACTGGCTCTTGAGCTGCTGGATGTTGTCGAACAGCGACTGCTCGCGCCGGCGGACGATGTCGAACTGGGTCTGCAGGGACCGGCGGATCGTGCCGATCTGGTCCTCCAGGCGACGCTCCGTCTCGACCAGGCGGGAGCGGGTCTCCTTGACCTCGGGGTGGCCCTCGCGCAGGGTCCTGAGCTTGTCGGCGAGGACGCCCTGGAGCTCGTCGCGCTGGTCGCGCAGCTTCTGGACGGTGACGTCCTGCAGCACCTCGGCCGGGGCGGTCTCGGCCAGGTCCGCCGCGGACAGGCTGGCGAGGGTGTTGATCTTGGTCTCGAGGCGGATGCGCTCGGCCTTGGCCTGGGCGTACTCGGTGGTGAGGGTGTTGACCTGCTCGGTGATGACGTTCTTGTCCTGGTCGGCGAACAGCAGCGCGTCCTCCCGTTCGCGGAAGGTCATCAGCTCCTCCTCGGCCTTGGCCAGCTGGTCGCGCAGCGGGTCGAGCCGGGACGAGATCACCTCGTACACCTTGCGAGCCCGGTCCAGGTTGTCCTCGATGTTGGCGGCGATGTACTCCTCGATGTAGACGTTGAGCCACTCCGCCGCCCGCTCGGGGTCGGTCCCCACCATCGACAGCTGGATGATGTTGGTGTCCTTGACCCGTTGCACCTGCAGGCTGGCGAGCAGGCCCGCCCCGGCGTCGCGACCGGCGAGGCCGAGGCGGGTCGCGACCTGGCCGGCCATGCGGCGGGTGGTCAGGACCCGCACCTGCTCGTCGACGTAGCGTTCGAGCTCCCAGTAGTTGGGCCCGAAGTCGACCTGGTTCTGGATCAGCTGCGGCGTCCGCTCGCCGACCGAGATGTCGGCGCTCGCCTTGAAGAGCCGGGGCCGGGTCAGGGTCCAGGCCACCGTCACCACCACCGTCAGCGCGGTCACCGCCAGCACCGTCCAGCGCCGGACCCAGATCAGGCTCAGGTACTCGCGGACGTTGACCTGGGGCTCGCCGTCGAGGCCGCCGACCTCGCGGCCGGGGCCGAAGGCCGGCGCCGAGTTCGGCGGCGGCACCTGGGAGAGAGGAGCGGCGTTCACGGGGCACCTCCCGGCGGCGGGGCCTGTGCCGGGCGCGGGGCGTCGCCCCCCGCGCCCGGGTCAGACCCGGCGACCGGCGTCTCCTGACCGGGCAGAGACACCTCGAGCGTCATTGGCAGAACAAGGCTGCCGCACTATGATCGCACATGCAACCGGCACCAATAAAAAGACTTGAGCCCCGCGACCGGGGCAGTCTCGCCTACCGCACCAGGGCCAGGACGTCGCCGTCCACCTCCACCGTCTTCCTGGCGCGCAAGAACTCCATCAGCACCCGGGCCCGCTCGCCGCCGCGCAGGTAGCCGCGGAACACCCCCTCGAGGCCCTTGAGCGGACCGGCCATGAGCCGCACCCGGCGCCCGACCTCGATCCCCCGCTCCAGCTCCACCGGCACGGCGTAGCCGCGACCGGCCTCCCGCTCCCTCAAGGAGGCGATGACGTCGTCGTCGACCGAGGCGATCTGGCCGTCGAAGCTGACCGGCCCCAGCACCCCCGGGCAGAACCGCACCCCGCGCAGGTGCCACAGCGGCCGGCAGCGGACGAACAGGTAGCCGGAGAAGAGCGGCACCGGCCCGCGCGGCGCCCGCGGGTGCCAGGGCGGCTCCTGGATCATGGGGCAGTAAGGCTCCAGGCCGCGCTGGCCGAGGTGGTCGGCAGCGAGCCGCTCCTGGTGCGACTTGGTCCGCACCACCAGCCAGTGGAGGTCCCCCTCCACCGGCTGCAGCAGGCGCCCCCCGTCGTGCCCCATCGCCCGGGCATTATCGGCGTTGGGGGCCCCGTGGGTCAAGGTCGCGGCGCTCGCGCGGGGCCGACCGCCAACCCTGCACGCCGACGCGGTCTCGGGCCTGGACCTGGACCTCGGCCTCCCACTCGACGTCGTCCCATCCCGGCTCCCCTCCCACCTCCGAACCCGTCCTGCGGGGGCCCTCGCGCCCCCCTGGTCGCCAGCGGGCTCGCGCCGCGCCGCCCGGCCACCCCCGCGACGGCGACTGACGGCACGATGCGCCGAGAAGAGGAACCAGTTGCATCCTGCCGTGGACTTCCTGCCCCGCAGCGGTGCTGCTACAATCCCGCCAGGCAGCGAGATCCGGTTCCTCGACCGGCGAGGGTGCCGGTCGCGAGAGGGAGAACCGACGATGGCAAAGCGATTCGCGGTCGTGTTGGTCGCCTGGGTGTGCTGTGTCGGGCCCGTGGCCATGGCGCAGGTCTCGTCGATCGCCACCGAGGCGCCGCCGCCGCCGCAGGCCTCGAGCAACTCCATCCCGCTCGGCCCCTTCCTGTTCACCCCAGGCGTGCAGGTGACGTGGGAAGACCGGGACAACATCTACTTCACGCCCACCGACGAGGTCTCGGACCAGGTCCTGGTCGCCCGCGCCCGGCTGATGCTGGAGGTGCCGGTCTTCGACTCCTACGTCCGCTTCGCCTACACCCCCCAGTACCGGGAGTTCCAGGACACCTACTTCCCCGAGCACTGGACCCACGTGCTCGACGCGGCGGGGACCTTCGAGTTCGCGAGCGGGCTCAAGGTGACCGCCGACTACCGTTTCTTCGACGGCGCCCTCGAGGTGCGCGAGATCGACCCCGGCGCCGAGCTCATGTTCGGCGAGAACCCCTTCACCAAGCACTACCTGCAGTTGGTGGCCGACTACTGGTTCACGCACCGCGACGGTCTCCGCGTCGAGGGCGCGTTCACCCGTCTCGACTACGACGACACGGCGGTGCAAGAACCCGACCGCCCGGAGTACACGTTCTACGACTACGACGAGACCCTGCTGGGAATCGCCTGGCTGCACCAGCTCAACCCGACCCTGGTCGGCAGCCTCGAGTACCGGCGGCGCGACTTCGACTCGGCGGACACCTTCTCCTACCGCGACCAGGCCTCGGACGAGCTGACCCTCGGTTTCGAGGGTCAGATCACACCGCTCCTGTCGAGCGGCATCCGTGGCGGCTGGCGCATCACCGAGCTCGACCTGGACGACGACCAGACCGGCCTCGAGGACTACGAGGACCCGTACCTCAACGGCTACCTCAACTACGAGCTGGCCCACGGCTCCGGCCTGCGCCTCGACCTGATCTACACCGACTACGCCTCGAACTTCCAGGTCGACTACGAGGACCCGCAGTCGCCCGCGGCCGCCTACTACGTCGCCCGCGGCGCCAGCCTGATGTACGGCCTGCAGCGCGAGAAGCTGTTCGCCCAGGCGCGGGTGCGCTTCCAGAACAACAGCTACGACGACCTCACCCCCAGCCGCGACGACGACATCCTGACCTTCAACGTCGGCCTCGGCTACCGGTTCAACGAGCTGATCACGCTGCAGGGCGCCTTCCTGCGCGAGAAGCGCGAGACCTCGCCCGCCTTCGAGGACCTGTACAGCTACACCTACAACAGCTTCGTCCTCGGCGTGGTGCTGGGGTACTGGTACTGAGCGAGGCCTCCCGCCCGCGCCCGACCTGGACCTCGACCGTCCGCTCGACGTCTCTCGGGCGGCGCTCGTCGACTGCTGAGCCCGGCCGGCACCCGGGCCCTCGTGCTACACTCCGGCGATGCGCCGCACCCGTCGTCTCGCCTGTCTGAGCCTGCTCCTGGTCGCCGGGGTCGCCGGCCCGACCCTCGGCCAGACCCCGACCCCGCCGGCCGACTCGCCGTACCGGATCGGCCCGGGCGACGTGCTCACGGTCCAGGCCTTCAGCCACGCCGAGATCTCGGGCGAGTTCCCGGTCGAGGGCAACGGCGAGATCACCTTCCCGCTCCTGGGCGAGGTGCCGGTCGCGGGGCTCTCCGCGGCGGCGGTGGCGGCAGAGCTCGAGCAGATGCTGGAGAAGGACTTCTACGTCGACGTCCAGCTCAAGGTGGAGGTCAAGGACTACCACTCCCAGCCGGTGACCGTGCTGGGCGAGGTGCAGCGGCCCGGCACCTACTACCTGCGCGGCCGCACCACCCTCGCCGACATCCTGGGCGAGGCGGGCGGGCTCCACCCCGGCGCCGGGCCCGAGCTGGAGCTGCGGCGGGTCGTCCACACGGCCGAGGGCGAGAGCCAGGAGATCAGCACCTTCCCGATCCAGGAGCTGCTGTCGGGCGGTGCCGGCAGCACGGTGGAGCTCGAGGCCGGGGACGTGGTCAAGGTCTCGGCCCGCCAGGTCTACTTCATCACCGGCGAGGTGGCGAGCCCGGGGCAGTACGAGAACCTCCGCGGCCTGACCCTGATGCAGGCGGTGGCCCAGGCCGGCGGCCTGTCCAAGTTCGCCTCGCAGGCGATCGAGATCCACCGCGACGTCGAGGGCGCGAAGCAGATCCTGGACTACGACCTGGCCCAGATCCGTCGCGGCAAGGTCGACGACCCGCCGGTCCTCCAGGGGGACGTGATCATCGTCCGGCGACGGTTCTTCTGAGCTGTCAGCTGTCAGCTGTCAGCGATCAGCTTCCCCCACCCCACCGGCGAGCCCAGGCGCCTGCCCCGTTGCGGCCGGTGGTGCCGAAGCGCAGCTCCCCCGCCCGACCCCGTCGTTCCGGTGAACGGGGGGCCGGGCGGGGGAGCTGAAAGCTGACAGCTGACCGCTGAAAGCTCCTCTACAACCCGTACTTGGCGACGATCTGGTCCTTCTTCAGGCCGAGGATGCCGTAGCGCTCGCCGACCGTGCGGAAGGCGGCGATGGCGCGGTCGAGGTGCTCCTTGTCGTGGGCCGCGGACAGCTGGGTGCGGATGCGCGCCGCCCCCTTCGGCACCACCGGGAAGAAGAAGCCGACGACGTAGATCCCCTCTGCGAACAGGTCGCGGGCCACGTCCTGGGCGAGCTTGGCGTTGTACAGCATGACCGGCACGATCGGGCTGTCCCCGGGCTTGACGTCGAAGCCCGCCTCGTCCAGCAGCTGCCGCCAGTACTTCGCGTTCCACTCCAGCTTGTCGCGCCGCTCGGTGGTCTCGGAGATGATGTCGATCACCGTGCACGCGGCGGCCACCACCACCGGCGGGATGGCGTTGGAGAAGAGGTAGGGCCGGGCCCGCTGCCGGCACAGCTCGACCAGCTCGCGGCGGCCGGACACGCAGCCGCCGGACGCCCCGCCGAGGGCCTTGCCGAGGGTGGTGGTGATGGCGTCGACCCGCCCCATGACGCCCTTCATCTCGTGCACGCCGCGGCCGGTCGGGCCCATGAAGCCGGAGGCGTGGGAGTCGTCGACCAGGACCATGGCGTCGTACTTCTCGGCCAGCTCGCAGATCACGTCGAGCGGCGCCACGTCGCCGTCCATGGAGAACACGCCGTCGGTCACGATCAGGCGCAGGCGCTTGTCCTGGAACTCCTCGAGCTTGCGCTCCAGGTGCTTCATGTCGTTGTGCTTGTACGACTCCTGCAGGGCCTTGCTGAGGCGGATGCCGTCGACCAGCGAGGCGTGCACCAGGCGGTCGGCGATGATCACGTCGGAGTCGGTCAGCACGGCCTCGAAGACGCCGGCGTTGGCGTCCATGCAGGACGGGAAGAGGATCGTGTCCTCGGTTCCCAGGAACGCGGTCAGCTTGGCCTCGAGCTCGCGGTGGATGTCCTGGGTGCCGCAGATGAAGCGGACCGAGGACATGCCGTAGCCGCGCTCGTCCAGGCCGCGGTGGGCGGCGGCCACCACCGCCGGGTGGCTGGACAGCCCGAGGTAGTTGTTGGCGCAGAGGTTGACCACCTCCTGCGGCCTCGCGCCGGCGGGGAACTCGACCGCGATCTCGGCCGCCTGCGGCGAGTGGATGAAACGCTCCTCCTTGAACAGGCCGGCGCCGCGGATCTCCTCGAGCTCGGCCTGGTACAGCCCGCGCACCCTGTCCGAGTAAGCCATCTAGGTGAACTCCTCCACCAGGTCGGCGATCTTGTGGACGGTGTCGAACGCCTCCGGCGTCGCCTTGGCGTCCGGGATCGAGATCTTGAACTTGCGCTCGAGGAAGGTCTTCAGCGACACCATCGAGAACGAGTCGACGATCCCGGACGAGATCAGCGGCGTGTCGTAGCCCACCGGGGTGTCGTCGTCCTCGTCCAGGTACTCGGCCTTCACGTACTCGAGGACCATCTGCAACAGCTCTTCCCTGCTCACCATGGGTCTCTCCCTTCCTTCCCTGTCCCCTGCTCGCTCCCCGCCATTCGCTCCTCGCTCCTCGCTCCTCGCCGACCCCTCAGTCGTCTTCCAGCGTCGACGTGTCGCCGATCGGCTCGCCCCACTCCTTGGCCCTGAGCACGCGCCGCATGATCTTGCCGCTGCGCGTCTTGGGCAGCGAGCGCACGAACTCGATCTCCTGCGGCATGGCCAGCGGCGACAGCTTCTTGCGGATGAAGTTCATGATCTCGAGCTCGAGGTCCTCGCTCGGCTCGAAGCCCGGCTTCAAGGCCACGAACGCCTTCACCACCTCCATGTTGAGGGGGTCGGGCTTGCCGACCGCGGCCGACTCGGCCACCGCCGGGTGCTCGAGCAGCGCCGACTCGATCTCGAACGGCCCCACCAGGTGGCCGGCAGTGTTGATGACGTCGTCGTCGCGGCCGACGAACCAGAAGTAGCCGTCGGCGTCGAGACTGGCGCGGTCGCCGGAGGTGTACCAGCCGTTGACGAACTTGGACTGGTAGGTGGTGGGGTTGTTCCAGTAGGCGCGGAACATCGACGGCCAGCCCGGCTTGAAGGCGATCAGGCCGACCACGCCCGGGCGGTCGAGCGGCTCCTTGGTCCTGAGGTCGAGGACCGTCGCCGTGATGCCGGGGAAGGGCTTGCCCATCGAGCCCGGGCGGATCTCCATGCCCGGCACGTTGGCGATCATGATGGCGCCGGTCTCGGTCTGCCAGAAGGTGTCGTGGAACGGCTTGCCGTAGGCCTCGCGCGACCAGATCACCGCCTCGGCGTTGAGCGGCTCGCCGACCGACGCCAGGTGGCGCAGGCTGGACAGGTCGTACCTGGACGCCAGCTCGGTGCCCTCGCGCATGAGCATGCGGATGGCGGTCGGCGCCGAGTACCAGACCGTGACCTTGTGGCGCTGGATGAACTCGTACCAGCGGCCGGAGCCGAAGCCGGCGTCGAGCACCGCCTGGGTGGTGCCGGTGGCCCAGGGGCCGATGATGCCGTAGGAGGTGCCGGTGACCCAGCCCGGGTCGGCGTTGCACCAGTAGACGTCGTCCGGCTGCACGTCCAGCACCCAGCGGGTGGTGATGTACTGGGAGAAGATCGAGCCGTGCACGTGCTGGGCGCCCTTGGGCTTGCCGGTGGTGCCGGAGGTGTAGTGGAGCAGCGACGGCGTCTCGGGCGTGGCCGGGAAGGGCTGGTAGCGCTCGACCCGCTCGGCCCGGTCCATGGCGAACGCCACCTCCTTGTCGTGCAGCTCGAAGCCGTCGGCGTCGAGGACCACGATCCGCTCCAGGGCCGGCAGCTCGGCCAGGATCTTGCGCACCTTGCGCACGTGCCGCTTGGTGGTGAGGATGCAGCGGGTGCCGGCGTCGGCCAGCCGGACGTGGAGCGAGTCGGGCATGAAGGCGGAGAACAGCGGCTGGGCCACGGCGCCGCGCTTCAGGATGCCCATCATGCCGATGTACAGCTCGGGGATGCGGTCCATGAACAGGCAGACCCGGTCGCCGGGGACGATGCCGAGGCGCTCGAGCTCGACCGCGAACACGTTCGACAGCACCCGGACGTCGTCGAAGGTGAAGGTCCGCTGCGCGCCGTCGGAGCCCTCCCAGTGGAGGGCGACCTTGTCGCGCATCCCGAGCTCGCAGATCCGGTCGGTGCAAATCCAGCCGATGTTGAGGGGCTGGCCGTCCGACCAGCCCAGCTCCCGGTGCACCTGCTCCCAGCCGAAGTCCCTGACCCGCTCCTCGTACGAGCCGACGTTGCTCATGAAGAACACCTCCTGCCGGACCGGTTGGCCATCGCGGGGGGGATTATGGCACAGGACAGGACGCCCGGCGCACCACGCGAGCTGCGTGTCGGGGAGCGAATCGGTGCGGCCGGACCCGCCCGGTCAGGCACCACGATTCCCCTTGCCCGGCCCGCTGCTTCGCGCTAGGCTCGCCCCAGTGATCGGGCCGCGAAACTTGACCTGGCTCATCCTGCTCGTGGCGTCCCTCGCCGGGGCTGGCCCGGCCCCGCCCCCCGGCCTGCGGGTGCACGCTCCTGCCCTGCCCGAGGTCGACCTGCTGACCCGCGAGCTGGTGCTGCACCGCACCGACCTGGCGCTGCCCGCCCCGGGCGTGGACGTGGTCCTGGCCCGCGTCTACCACTCCGGCGGGGTGGCGTGGGGCGACTTCGGCCGCGGCTGGGCGCTGGAGGGCGTCGAGCGCCTGCGGCCGAACCCCGACGGCACCGTCGACCTCGACGACGGCACCGGCCACCGCTACGTCTTCAGCCCGGAAGGGCCCGGTGCGACGGCTGCCGTGCTCACTGCCCTCGGCCACCCCGGAGAGCTCCGCCGCACGCACTCCGGCTGGTTCCTGCTGCGCCCGGACCGGTCCTACACCGAGTTCGACCGTTTCGGCTACCCGACGGTGCGCCGCGACCCCTGCCGCCGCAGCGACGGCACCGGCTCGGAGATCCGCTTCGCCTGGGCGCCCGACGGCTCGCTGCTCGCCATGAGCCAGGCCAACGGGCTCCAAACGACCCTGTCTCACCCCCGGGCGATCACCATCGAGCGCGGCCAACACGGCCAGATCACCGCGGCGGTGGACAGCGCCGGGCGCAGGGTCGACTACGGTTACGACGACCTTGGGCGACTCGTGTCGGTGCAGCTCCCGGAGCTCCAGCTCGAGCAAGGCGGCACCCTGGTCCGCCCGGTAGAGACGTACGCCTACGAGGACCCGCCCGCCGACCCCTTACTCGCCCTCGAGGCCGGCGCCCGTCTGCGGCAAGTGACCGACGCGACCGGGGTCACGGCCCTCGTCGTCGAGTGGGGCAGCGGCGGCGTGGCGCGGGTCACGCGGGGGAGCGGCAGCGATCGGGTGACCGTGAGCGTCGCCGGCGCCCTGGCCAGCGGAGCGACCGTGCGCGAAGGCGAGACCGCCGTCAACCCGACCACGACGGTGGTCACCTTCGCCTGGCAGGAGGCCGACCAGCGCTGGGCCCAGCAGGTCACGACCGGCCTGGGGGGCGCCGCCACCACCTCCACGATCGCCTTCGACCGGGACGGTCGGGTGGTCGAGACGGTGTCGGCCGGCGGCGTCCGGACGACCGTGGAGTACCGCCAGGACAGCCGGCGCCTGACCTTCTCGCCGGTCGCGCTCCGCGTCTTCCCGGGCACGGTGGGAGAGGAACGGCCGGAAACGCCGGCCATGCTCGTCACATCCTACCGCTACCACGACGGGACCGATCAGGTCAGCGAGGTGGAGCGACCGGGCCCCGGCGGCTCGCTCGTGACCCGGTTCGCACGATCCGACCTCCTCTACCCCACCGGGGTCACTGCCCCCGACGGCACGGTCACCACGCGGAGCTTCGACGTCCTGGGGCGGCTGGTGGGTGTGGTCGCGCCCACCGGCGCCACGACGACGGTGACGTACGACGACACGTCGTGCGGCAGCGGCGAGCCGGCGACGATCACCGCGACCTCGGCCGCCGGCACCGCCACAACCACCCTGGTGCGAGACACCCTCGGCCACGTCGTCCGGACCCGGTCGAGCGACGGCCTGCGCCCCGACCGGGAGACCACCAGCACGGTCAACGCGCTCGGCTGGCCACTGGAGGCCGTGTCCGGCATGTCGGTCACCCGGTCGACCCACGACGCCGCTGGTCGGCTGGTGCGCCTCTCGGCCGGCGACGACGGCAAACCCGCCGCGGGCGACCCGGTCTCGGTAGCGGCGACGTATGGCTCGGCAGGACTGGTGCAGTCCGTCACGCGCAGCCAGGGTGCGGCCACCGAGCGCGCCACCCTGGCGTACGACGACGCCGGGAGGCTGGTGGTCGCCTCGGTCGCCGGGCTCACGACCGCCTTCACCTTCGACACCGCGGGACGCGTCGCGACGCGGCGGCAGGGGACGCTGCCGACGTCGGTCTTTGCCTTCGACGTGGCAGGGCGGCCGGAGACGCTCACCACCCCCGGCGGCAAGGTCTGGCGGACGGTCTACGACCGACTTGGGCGCGAGGTGGGGCGGGTCGACCCGGCTGGGGTGCGGGAGGACCTGACCTTGGCCGTGGACGGCTCACTGGTCGAGCGCAGGACCTTGGCCGGAGGCTCGGTCTGGGCCAGGGAGTCCGTCGCCTACGACAGCGCGGCCCGGCCGACCGGACGAACCGAGTACCGATTCCCTCTCCCCCCCGAGCCTCCGGGGGCTGGGGAGGGCGAGGAGTTGACCTCGACCTGGACCTACTACGACGACCCGGCCGACCGCCGCTGCGGCCTGCTCCACACCCTGCGCGACCCGCTCGGCGGCGTCACCACGGTGGACTACGATCAGGCGGGACGTGAGGCGACGCGCACGTTGCCCGACGGGACCGCGGTCGAGACCTCGTACTACCCGGACGGAGCCCCGTGGACCCGGACCGTCAGCCACCCCGGGCCCGACGGCGGCTGGTCGCTCGTGACCGAGACGAGCTACGACCAGGAGGGGAGAGTGGAGAGCGTGACGGCCCCCGGCGGCCGCGTCACCACCACCTACTACGACCACCTCGGCCGCGAGGAAGCCCGCCTCGAGCCCGACTCGACCCCCGGCGCTGACGGCGGGGAGCAGGCGGTCCAGCGCCTGACCTGGTGGTCCTACGCCGACCTCGACCGGGTCGTGACCGAGGTCCGGCCGGACGGCGCGGAGATCACCCGCACCTACGACCAGCTCGGCAACCTCGTCTCCACCCGGGACCACGCCGGCCACGTGACCGAGCACCACCGCGACGACCTCGGCCGCCTCGAGTGGACCCGCCACCCGGACGGCAGGCAGCGGAGCTTCGCCTACCTGCCGGACGGGGAGGTGAGCTCCGTCACCCGCGCCGACGGCAGCGCGGTCGACCTCGGCTACGACCCGGTGACCTTTCGGCTCGCCTCCCTCGTCGCCGCAGAGAGCAGCCAGCCGGGCGGGCCGGTCGAGCTCGTCCACGATGCGGTGGGCAACCTGGTGGCGGCGGCGGACGACGCGGCTGCGGTGAGCTTCGGCTGGGACAGCCTCGGCAACCAGGTCGCCGAGTCTCTCGAGCTGCCGGGGGTCGCGCCGCAGCTCGGTCGGCTGGCGGTGACGAGGTCGTTCGACCTCGGCAACCGCCCTGGCCTGCTCCAGGTCCCGGGCGACCCCCCGGCGTACCTGCAGCGGCTGTTCGACCCGGCTGGACGGGTCGCGGCGCTGTACCGCCTGTCGGGGCCGCCCGCCGACCTGGGCCAGCCTCCCGACTCCGGCGCGCCGCTCTGGCGGGCGACGTGGGCCGGCCAGCGGCTGCAGGCGGTCGAGCGCGGCAACGGGTTGACCTTGAGCTTCGCCTACGACGCGGCGGGCAATCCCAGCGAGGTCGTGACCAGTCTCGCAGGTCGCTCCAGTCCCACCCACCACCTCGCGCTCGCCTGGACCCTCGCCGACCGGCCGCGTTCGACTGCCCGCGACGACTCCAGCCGGGTCGTCGAGCGCCTCCGCCTCGACCCCCTCGGGCGCCTCGGCAGCGACCTGCAGGCCCTCGAGCCCGCGGTGGCCACCGTCGACCGGGACCTCACGGCCCTGGCCCAGCCTCTCGAGGCCCGCACCGTCGAGGAGTGGTGGCACGTGAACCAGGTCGACGAGCTGGACAGCCGGCAGCGACGCGCTGAGGGAAGGGAGGAGTCGGCGCCCCGAGCGCACGACGGCGCCGGCCTCCACCAACTCACCGACGTGGGCGCGCGGCACTTCGCCTGGGACGAGGACGGCAACCTGGCGCGAGTCGAGGACGCGGCCGGCCGGGGCACGGTCGCCACCCTCGCCCACGACTGGCGCGACCGCCTGGTGGGTGTGGACACGGCCGGGGTCTCGACCCGCCTAGTGCTCGACCCGCTCGGGCGGCTGGTCGGCACCGTGGCGGCGGCGGCGGGCGGCGACGTCGTCCGGGTCTTCCTCCACGACGGCGACCAGGTGGTCGCCGAGTACGTGCAGGAGGCGGGCGGCCCTGGTTTCCTGCTCGAGCGGCGCCACACCTGGGGGAGCTGGGTCGACGAGCTGGTCCTCGAGGAGGTCGACCGCGACCGCGACGGCACGCTGGAGACCGCCCTCTACCCGGTGACGGACCTCGTCGGCAGCGTGCACCTGCTGACCGACGACAGCGGCCGGGTGAGAGAGCGGGTCACGTATGGCGCCGACGGCACGCCCGGCTTCCACGGCGAGGACGTCACGCCACCGCGGCTGACCCGGGCGGCCTGGACCGGTGCCGGCGCGACCCCGGCCGGGGACG